>SCSP01000246.1 GCA_004297845.1 Bacteroidota bacterium
CCGCCTGCTCCGAAGGAATCCCTTTGGGAAAGGGAGTTGGGAAGGTTTTCACAAATAATCGCAACCGCTCCTGCTTTCACCACTTGCGGTATGAACGTGTGTCCGTCATTCTGCGTTCCCTTTAGAGCAACAAACAAGGATCCTTTTTCAACTTTTCTTGAATCAAAACAGACAGAAGAAACAGGAACATCCGTTGAACCAACGACCTCAACAAGTCCTGCTTTGTATAGTATGTCCTTTAACTTTTTCATTTTGTCCCCTTTAATGTCCTGGCAATTTTCATTTCATTATGACAAATCCAGTATTAATTCTGTTCCTCTTGAAAATTTTGTTCCTGACCCTATTGATTGCTTTTTTATTGTTCCCTTTCCAAAAACCTTCACCCGGATACCTGCATTTTCCAGCAGGTATAGCGCATCTTTCAGTCCCATGCCTAACACGTTCGGCATTATCCTATTAGAGAGCGCATGGTTGATAGTATTGCCGACAACAGCAATGGAAGAATCCGCCTGTGGAATTACATTGATGTATTCTGCGTAAGAAGAATTTGTATTAGCAGCAATGCCCAAGTCAGCGCAAATGGTTTGAATGTCCTTTCTCGAACCGTTCTTTATGCTTGGAATTTTTGGACTGACAGCCTGAATATCTTTTATCTCGCTGTGGATGTCAAGGAGGGATGAATAAACTTTGTCAGCGATTTCCTTAAAGATGGGTCCTGCCACTGCATTGCCGTAGTAAACACCTTGAGAAGGAGCGTTCACCACCACGATGCAGGAATACTTCGGATTGTCGGCCGGGAAATATCCTACGAAGGATGCCTGGTAGGTAACATTCCAGCTACCCTTTTTGTTTTCGTACGTTCCGTTCTTGGCGATCTGCGCAGTTCCGGTTTTTCCCGCAATTTTGTAATCCGCATTTTTCAGATTCGTAGCAGTTCCTTCCAGCACCACTCCTTCCATCATCTCTCGTGCCTGACGGATAACTGCATCGGACGCAACACGCGGATGTATCACTTCCGGTTCAAAAGCTTTGAGCGCTTTTCCCTGCCTGCGAACCTCTCGCACAAAACGGGGCTTCATCATTTCACCATCGTTTGCAACTGCATTGTAGAACGTGAGTATTTGCAGAGGAGTTAACCGCAACTCATATCCAAAAGACATCCAGGGCAGCGAAACTTTTGACCATCTTTTGTCTTTAGTGGATTTTATATCTGCATTTCCGGTGCCTGCTATATCCAGCTGAGGGCTCAGGTTGATACCCATTTTGCAGAGACGGTCAATAAACGCCTGAGGGTTTTTCCCGTAGTATGCAGAGATAAGTTTTGCCGTACCCACATTGGATGATTTTTCAAACACCTGCTTGACCGATATTTTTCCAAAACCTCCTTCGTGTGAATCTTTTACTTCCTGGGTTAGGAATTTCCATTTCCCGTTTCCTGTATTTACCGTATCGTTCAGATCAATGTAGCCATCCTCCATGGCAGCCATAAGAGAAACCAGTTTGAATGTGGAACCCGGCTCTGTGCTTTGCCCGATCGCATAATTGAATGTTTCTCCGTAGGTAGCGGTATCGATCCTCGAAAGGTTGGCAATCGCACGTATCTCGCCTGTCTTCACTTCCATCAGCACCACACATCCCCAACCTGCCTGATGTTTTTTCAACTGTTCGCAGAGTGCGTTCTCTGCAACATCCTGAATGTTGATGTCTATCGTGGAAACAATATCACATCCATCCTGTGGTTCAATTTCGTTCTCGCCATTTACAGGCATTTCAACTCCGCCTGCAATTCTCCGTACAAGACGTTTGCCGCCCACTCCTGTTAACTGCTGATCGTAAGACCCTTCCAGACCAACCTTTGTACCCTCTTTGCAATAACCGATAGTACGCGATGCAAGAAATTTAAACGGGAGTTCGCGTTTTCCTTTCTGTGTATAGATGAGCCCGCCTTTGTTTCTTCCCTTTCTGAAAAGAGGAAATGTTTTTAACTTCTGGAGCTGTTTGTAAGAAGCATTGTTATAAAGGGTATGGTACCTGTCGCCCGAAACTTTTGCATTGATCAGCTCACGCTGGTATTGTGCCTTAGTTCTATCAGCAAACAGGTTAGACAGGCAATAAGAAAGGGAATCGACATTGCTGTCAAAAATCTCATCTGTGATTGCATCGGTATTCAGATCAGCGGCTACCTCATAATACGGAAGGGAAGTTGCAAGCAACTGCCCGTTTATATCAAAAATACTGCCCCGTACCGCTTCAATATTTGCGTAATGAAGGGTAAGTTCGTTGGCGCGTTTTTTCCAGAAGTCTCCTTCACTTACCTGAATTTTAACAACTCTCACAACAATGAGTCCCGCAAGCAAAAAAATAAAGAGATACACAAGGTATATCCTCCACAGTATATCTTTCCGCACGTCTACAGCCATCTCAGTTGCTTTTTTCCTGTTGAGGGTTATTGTTTATTTTCACTACGATCTTTTTGGGCGGAACTGTTGATTCTTTCAAACCAAAAGGTGATACCGAGCGTGCCACTTCGCTCTGGTTGCTCATGAACATGAGCTCAGATTTTGAGATGATGTATTCTGATTTAAGCTCTTTCAACCTGGCATTGAGGCTGCTGATCTTCCTCACCGCTCTCTCGGCATAAAATCCGTTTGCTATGTATCCAATGGCTATGAGTGTTAGAAAAAGAATAAAGGGGAGCTGAAGAATTACGTAGTCTTTTGAAAGGAAATTGCCGCTGAAAATGTTCAGAACGGAGCGGGCAACTTTATTACCCTGCTTTTTGGGAGTAGACTTTTTTTCCTGCCCGTTTTGTTCTTTACGGAGAGGTTTGGAGAGAGGCGGTACTTCTTTAAATTTATTCATACTATCAGCTACACGTTATTCGTTATTGGTTAATCGTTAATTGCAGGTGGCGTTCGGCTGTTCCGATTAACCAATAACCATTAACGATTAACTCTTTCTGCAATTCGCAGTTTCGCGCTTCTCGCTCTGCTGTTTTCCTGCATCTCTTCTTCTCCCGGCACAATCGGCTTTCTGTTTATCACTTTAAAAGGCGCTTTCACATTTCCATATATATCCTTCTCTATTTCCCCTTCAAATTTCCCTGACCGGAAGAAGTTCTTCACCAGCCTGTCTTCCAGCGAGTGGTACGAGATCACTGCCATCCTTCCACCCGGCTTCAACACTTCTATGCTTTGCATCAGCAGGTTCTTCAGCGCATTCAGTTCATCATTCACTTCTATCCGCAGCGCCTGAAACACCTTTGCGTAGAATCGGTTCTCTTTTCCTCTTTCTGCACAGCTTGCAATTGCGTTCTTCAGTTCATTCACTGTTCGCAATTGCTTCCTGTTTGCCATTATCTTTTTAACCACCTGCGGTGCATTTCTGAGTTCACCGTGCTCCCGGAATATCCTTTTCAGTTGATCTTCAGAGTACGTACGGAGGATATCCGATACCGGCCTGCCAATCTTTCTATTCATCCTCATATCGAGAGTTGAATCCAAGCGCGTGGAGAATCCTCTTTCAGCAGTATCAAACTGATGCGAGGAAACACCGAGATCTGCAAGCAAGCCATCAATCCCGGTTACATTCTTTTCGAGGAGGGCAACTTTCAGGTCTCTGAAGTTGCGGGCGATGAGCGTGAATCGCTTGTCGGCAATTTTATTCTTCTCCGCATCTTCATCGCAGTCAAACCCAAAAAGCTTTCCATCGGATAGCTTTCTAAGAATTTCCCGCGAATGGCCCCCTCCTCCGAATGTTACATCCACGTAAGTTCCGTTCGGAATAATTTGCAGGACATCAATACAATCTTTCAAAAGAACAGGTGTATGGTAAACTTCGTTCACCACTTAATCAATTATCATTTATCGTTTTTCTTAGAACCCATCACCTTCTCAGCAAGAGAAGCATAGTCAACTGATTTATCAGATACCATCTTGTTAAATTCTATGAGCGACCATATCTCAATCCGGTTCGCATAAGCATAGAATACTGCGTCCTTTTTCACGCCCGCATAATTCATCAGGCGCTGTGGGAGCAGGAGCCTTCCCTGTCCGTCCAGAAACATTTCGGTAGCGCCATCGTGAAATTTTCTGTAAAAGATCCTGCTGTCAGTCTCGAAGAGATTGAGCTTACCCATCTCGCCTGTGATCTCCTTCCAGACATTGAATGGATACAGGGTAAGGTGTTTCTCAAAGCCGCGGTTAAGCACAAATTTTTCGCCTGCTTCGGGGGATACCTGGCGTTTGAGAGCGGCAGGAAACAGTACCCGTCCTTTGGCATCTACTGAACATTCAAATTCTCCTGTAAATCCTGACATAAGTTTTTTTCCTTTTCAGAAAAAATTTTTAGGCACTGTTTTTTTTAATGCGTCAAATGTAAAGATAAATTTCCCACAAAATCCCACAATGTTGATAATATTATAAAAATTAATACGATAATGTATTAATATCGGAATTATTATACTATGAAATATCAATAAAAATTAAGGTGGTAAAAAATGGGAGTTTTTTGTTAATAACGTGTTTATTTGTGTTAATTGGGGTACGGGAGGTATTAAGACTATCGTCAGGTGTTCTTATTCCTTTATACCTTTATACCTTTATACCTCTATACCCTATTCTTTTTTATGCTTCAGAAAATTGATGTAGCCAAAATATTTCAGAGCAAGAATCCCAGGCTGTACAGACTGCTTCCCGGCTTCATACTATCTTACCTCAAGCGCATAATTCACCAGGACGAGGTGAACAGTTTCCTGGAAAAAAACGCGGAGAATTATGATTTTGATTTTATAAAAGCAAGTATGATAGAATTTGGCATTGAGGAAAAAGTGATTGGACTGGATCATATTCCCCCAACCGGAGGAGCAGTACTGGTGGCTAACCACCCCCTGGGTGCCATGGACTTCATGACCATGATGAATGCTATTGGCATGAGACGAAAAGATGTAAAAGCGCTCGTGAACGATATCCTTTTGAATTTACACAATCTGAAAAATCTGTTTGCAGGCGTGAATAAGGTTGGAAAATCATCCGCAGAAGCGTTGCAGGATGTGGAAAATGTTTTCGCTTCCACGAATTTATCCATCACCTTTCCCGCAGGACTGGTATCACGCAAGCAATTCCCCAACGGATTTTTCGGAAAATCAGTGATCGAGGATCTCGAATGGAAAAAAACATTCATCACACGGACCAAGAAGCATAAGAAGAACCTGGTACCTGTTTACATTGAAGCACGTAACTCGAATTTCTTTTACAACTTCTCAATGTGGAGAAAACGACTGGGCATAAAAGCAAATATTGAAATGCTTTTCTTAGTGAATGAAATGTATAAACAGCAGGGAAAAACAATATCTGTTATCTTTGGAGAAGAGATTCCGCACGAAACATTTGACAAGCGCTTTACAGATGCCCAGTGGGCAGAGAAGATCAAGAAGCATGTTTACAGGATGGGGAAAGAAAAGAAAAGCATGAAGTTTGAAATCTAAAAGAACTCAATAAAGACATAAATACAAGCCACGAATTACACTAATTTTCACTAATTCATTTCGTGTTAATTCGTGAAAATTAGTGGCAAAATAGATTGCCGGATAACCGAGGAAAAACCTATGAAACCATTAATTGCTCCAGTAGATAAAGATATTCTCATAAAAGAACTTACCCGGGAACGGTTTGTGCGCGATACAAACTACGGAAAGAACGAGATCTACGTAGTTACCAATAATGATTCACCGAACGTGTTAAAGGAAATAGGAAAGCTACGGGAAGTGACCTTCCGTGCCGCAGGAGGTGGTACCGGGCTGGACTGCGATCTGGACGAATTTGACACCGACAATATCTGCTACCAGCAACTCATCGTGTGGAATCCGGGGGACAAAGAAATTGTGGGAGGCTATCGTTTTATATTAATACGCAATGCAGATAAGGACGAAAAAGGCTTTCCGAAACTTTCCACCTCGCATTATTTTAAGTTCAGCGATGCATTTGTAAAAAAATACGCGCCTTACACCATTGAACTAGGCCGTTCTTTTGTGCAACCCATGTACCAGCCGGGGTCCACCAACCGGAAGGGACTGTTTTCGCTGGATAATTTGTGGGATGGTCTTGGTGCAATCTACATTGACAACCCGGACCAGAAATATTTCTTCGGCAAAATGACCCTGTACAAGAATTACAACCGACATGCACGCGATATGCTGATGTATTTCCTCGAACTGTATTTCTCCGATCCGGAAAATCTGGTAGTACCCTATAAACCTCTGGTCTACTCTACTGATATTTCAGAATTCAAGCCTCTCTTTAAAAAAGATATGCCCTACAAGGAGGCCCATGCCATCCTGAACCAAAGCATACGCAAGCTGGGAGAGAACATCCCTCCCCTGTTCAATTCCTACATGAACATTTCCCCCAGCATGAAGACCTTTGGCGCTGCCGATAACCTTGATTTTGGAGGCGTGGAAGAAACCGGCATTCTGGTTACCATTGCCGATATTTACCCAAGCAAAACGGAAAGGCATATTACTTCGTATAAGAAGAAGTGAACTACCCCTACGGGGCTTATTTCATACCGCATTTTGCGTTGCGCAAAATGTTGTATTCCCCGGAGAAGAAGCAAGATTCTTTTTTTGTACCCTTTCCACAGTATTTCCGAATAGAGATTATAATAAAAATGGACTTCCAAGAATTAAATAAGTTAACTGAAAAGTTCGAGTCGCTCAACTTGGATAAAGTGTTGAATTTTGAACAGTTCAACCGAATCGCCATTGTACACCATAGCAGTGCGATGGAAGGCAGCACACTTACTCTGGAAGAAACCACCCTACTGATAACCGAAGGGATAATGCAGGTTGGACTAAAGTCCATGTTGCTCTGGATTATAGCCACGACCTTAAGGTCGTGGCTATTGAAACAGCCAAAAATAACTATTTTACCAATTTCGTAAGAGTTACCAATTCCGCGTAACTTACTTCATTCTTAAATTGATCCAAAGTAGTCAGAACTCCAACGATCGGATTATGATAGAAATAATAGGTTTCCCAATTCTCGTCATAGTCCGAGTCAGAAATATCTCCTGTCTTTAATCCAATGTAATTATTCACTTCCTTCTGAGCAGTTTCATCGAGCAAGCTAAGTAATGTTGTTCTATATGCAGTAATTTTGTCTTTTAATTCTGATGCAGAATAAGCACCGTTACAAGGATGTTCTGGATCGAGCCCAACTAAAATCTCTGTAGGAATTTTCATGTTGTCCTTATAACTCATCTGATTAAATTTCATACCCGAATCGCTCAGGTTCTTCAAATCAGGATCAATGGATGTTAATAGATA
Source organism: Bacteroidota bacterium (assembly GCA_004297845.1). Lineage (GTDB taxonomy): Bacteria > Bacteroidota > Bacteroidia > Palsa-948 > Palsa-948 > Palsa-948. Next base: position 7,325 of record SCSP01000246.1, read on the forward strand.
TATTTTAAGGTTTGAAATGTAATTGGACATTTCTTCAGACAATTCCTTAACTCTAAGTACCTTATTATTATTATTTGAATCGCTTTCCGCCATTGCATACAAAGCACTGTTGTTTTGAGCAATATTCACATTCATTGATTTGATCAGATTGTCAGGGAAAGTGAATGAATTCAGAATATCGCTTCTCAAACTTGTCAATGTAAATAACAAACCTCCCGCCAACATCAGCAGTATCGAGGATGTTATGGTGTTCATTTTTGTTTCAGGATTTCGTATCCCTGAAAAGAAATAAATCGGAATGAACGCGAAAAACAGTATGCCAAGTGAAACCAGCCACATGATGTTAGAATGAGGCCAGTGCAAGACTTTGAAAAGTGTTGAAATGCTAACCAGCATTCCAAATACAACTCCAACACCGAGAATAATTTTATCGCGCTTGGAATTTGTCTCCTTCGTTTTTAGAATAAAATAAAGAGGTAAAAAAACCATGCTTGCAACAGCAATACCCAAGAGTAACAAAATATTCGCCCCCGGCCAATGCATAATCTTAAAAAAAGACCCTATTGTAAAACCCACCACGGAAGTGGCTCCTGTTATGATCATTACTTTTCTCATAGTGTAGTAGTTTTTAAAGGTTAATAATAGGATGGTCTCCTCCTCTATCTCCCGCAATTCCTTTTTGAAAAATCGAGAAATTGTTTTCCGGTAGAAAGATTCAAAGTCGCCACCCGGTTCAAGTTCATTCTCAATGATGCAGCAGATATGATCGAGAAGACTGATCTGCAGATCCTCCATCTCCACTCCCCTGCTTTTAATGTCGCGGAGGATAAAATCAATTTGCTCATCGCTAAGCGAATACATATATCGGCCGTATTAGAAAATGTTAAATAGACCCCAGTATGAAAACAATATCAACAACGTGAAATAGGTCAGATTATTTATTGTAAAAAGCCATTTAGAAAAATTGCCCCACGCCTTTTCTTTAAATATTTTGAAATTTGTTCTAACAAAAGGAATGATAAGTAGTAAGAGTAAAAATGGAATGTAAGATGCAATATCTACCATTGAGAATACATAGTCTTTATAGGGTGCTGGAAAATAGTATATGTTTTGATTTCTGATCAAAACAGTTATGTAGTACAACAGGATACCGGAGGTAAGGAACAATAAAAATTTAACAAGACGATAATTTATGACCGCCCCGGAACCTGCCTTTCTTTTTCTGAAAAAGCTAATGAAAAAAAACATAGAGGAAAACAAAAATAAACCCAGGCAGAAATACATGAACAACATGAGTAATCGGGTATTATGCGGGATTCTAAAGCTGACCAGTTTTTCAAATTCTGAGTTTGGAGGAAATAGCGCAGGAACCTCAAGTATATGATCTCCTTTTACCAGTTCTTCGTTCAAATTGAACTTCACATAATGCTTGTAATCGTGGTAAAAATTCAAATAAATTGTTCCTTCGTTCAAATCCCTGATTAGAGTGAGTAAAGTGCCATCACCTATTTTTTCCCTGCAAACATGCATGGTATCCGACAAGGCAGTACAAAAAGCAATACTGGTGTCTATTTTATTCTTCAAAAAAGCTACACCATTCCTATATCGAACTTGTTTGATAGTGCTAATATCCGATACTTGAGAAGGGCAAAAATTAGAAAGAACATATTTGGGTTTATTACCCATGATCATTGTGTCGGCTTCTACAATAAGATACCTGCCGGACCTTTCAATGTAAATAATAACTTCCTCCCTAAAAAATCCTTCATCACAATATTGAGCTATATAATTTTTAACCTCTTCGATACTTTTGCATGTATGTAAAATATCCTTTAAGTAATGTGTAGGGTCTGTGATAATTTTTTTGTTGGTAGCTGGCTTTGGCTCTTTCTGTGGCGGAGGTGCTTGCTGCCTTGTAAAAGTAAGTCCAACTTCATTCATACCAGATTGAGGCGCAATCCCAAACTCATCAACTCTTCCACCTACAAATACAGCTCCATAAAAACCCACCTTCGTTCCTTTTTCAAACCAAATTCTCGGCATTAAATAATAAGCATCAAAATTACTGCCCACCATAGTTTTGCCGTTCAGGGTTATCTTATACATGCTGCAAGACATAACATTACTAATTGTCATTAAGTAAATGGACAGCATCAATAGTATTTTTATGTATTTCTTCATAGCATGCATTATTGAATAATCATTTACACCTGAGGCCGAATGTCAAGTAAAAATTTCATGGTGTTCATGAAATCGGCAAACTCACTCACCTTTTCGTGTGATGTGCCTTTGCCCTTTTTAGTGAGCGAGTAATATTTTCGCACCCGCTTGCCGATGTTCACAGTTTCGGTGCTCAGTATTCCTTCGGCTTCCAGTGAATGGAGCGAAGGATATAAAGCGCCTTCTGTAATTTGAATTTTATCGCCCGTAAGTTCTTTTACTTTCTGGGTGATCTCGTATCCGTACATCTTTTGATTGTCGGACAGCAGCTTTAAGACGATCGTCTTTAGAGTTCCTTTTATTAGTTCTGATGAATACATAAGACAAAGATACATAAGTTTCTTATGTATATAAGTAAAATAGGGTGCGCTGATTGTAACTAATTGATAGACAGCTAAATAATTTTAAATGGAAAGAATTGAAAAAGTTCTTTTGGCTATTATTTCCAGCAGATCACGATTTTCTTCATCTCAGAATTTACTCCGTTATGAAGCTCAAGAAAATAAATTCCAGAAGGTATTTTCTCCTCAAAAGATAAGATGCTCCTTTCAATGACTCCACAGTCAAGTACCACCCCAGTGGGGTTAAATATCTTATACGAGATTAGTCCCTGGGAATTGGTCCTGCATCCCACCGAAATAATTCCTTCAGATGGGTTCGGATAAATTGAAAAGATATTCTTAAAATCATTCTCTACTGCCGGTACTCCCGAAATTAAACCCTGGGCATCCAGGTGAAGCAGGTAAAATTTATCCGTACCGCGAAAGGTTTGTCCGCAAATTAAAAACCCGTTATAGACAGAAGGAATTATTTCATAGCCGATATCGATTCCCACATCCCCGTAATTCTGTACCCATTTCAAATTACCAGAAGAATCTGTTTTTAACATTACCAGATCGATGGGGCCGGTATTGTAACTATTGCTGTACCCGGTAAGCAGCAGACTTTTATCTGTCAGTTCAGTTAAAGAAAAAACAGCATCTGTCTTTATTCCTCCAAAGGATTTTTTCCATTTACTGATTCCAAGGGTATCAGTCTTCTGGATGTAAAAATCAAAAGGAGAAAAAAGAGTTACTTCCGTCTCCCCCCAGGTGAAAATATTTCCATCGGCCGACATCTTTGTCCCCTGGGTCCCGTTATTGACCGTATCTCCATACGTGCTGTCCCACAAAACACTTCCGCTCAAAGGATCCAGCATGAATACTTCCACATCGTATCCTCCTGCACCGAAACTGCGCGTATCAGCCGAAAGGAACAGATCACCTCCGGGAGTTTCAGCTATAGCGGTAGCATATTCATTATCAATTCCCCCAACCATTTTGGTCCAAAGTGTATCACCGGAAGAATTTGTTTTAATCACATAACTGTCATTATACCCGGATGGATCGCTTCGAAAACCGCAAAGAGCGTATCCGCCATCAGATGTTTGAATGATAAATTTTGCGGATTCATTGGCGGATGTTGTTCCGTATTGTTTTGACCAGATCACGGCACCCGAGGTATCGATCTTAGATACCTTAATATCAAGGTCGGTTGCGGAAGTGTAACTTTCCCCAACAGCTATGAAATTTCCATCCGCGGTAGTATGCAGGTAAAGCCCGTTGTCATCCAGTGAATCGCCATAATACTTTGTCCACTTTACACTCCCGTATCGATCCAGTTTGTTCAGTACGTAATCAAATCCACCGTTGCTTCCGGCACTGGAAAACCCGAAAACATAAATATCTCCGTTTGAAAGCTGGCGGACCGAACGGGCAAAATCGTTTCCTCCTCCCCAGTACGTTTCAAAGTAAACGGGCTGAGAATATGACTTCAGGTAAAAGAGAATGAAAAAAAAGAAAACAGATTGCGTCACTTTCATAGGACGAAGATAAGAATACAAAAACAATATTCTACAGCCTAAATTTTGTCGGCTTGTGTTGTCTGAATTGCCTTTACTTTCAACGCAAAAAGAAGGCATACCATGCTCATTCCGATGCTGATATAACCGATCACATCAAAATGCTGAAGTTCTTCTGCCTCATTTTTAGTGATGATTAGCCCTCCGATAAATGCGGCAATGCCCAGCGACAACTGCTGAAGCGATGAGTTAAGATTCATAAACCCTCCACGCATTTGAGGGGGTACTACCGAAGTAGCGAGTGCCTGTGCGGGGATCATCCTGCCTCCTGCAATGATAAAAAACAAAGTAGTAATGATGAGTACATGATAGATCGGCACATGCGTAAGGTTAGTAAGCAAAAACACGGGGATGGAAGAAAGTAAAATAAGAATTACAAAAACCTTATGCTTTCCGAATTTATCGGCCAGATTTCCGATGAGCGGTGTGCTCACCAGAGAAAATATTCCTCCGAAAAAATACATCAAAGGCAGATCGTTCTGCAAAAAACCTGTATTCTTTGTTAAAAAGGGTGCTATAAAGGGGATTGTTGCAAAGTGTGCAAAGATCAGTGTAAGCATCATCAGCAAGGCATACTGTTGATTGCGGTCCTTCCAAACACCCTGATAAACCATGAAAATATTTCTTTCTTCTTTACTTTTGATATGCCCTTTCAGGTCGGGAACTATAAAATAGGAAATTGAGATCACGATCAATCCCAAAAAGCCTATGCAAATAAACGGTACCTGCCAGTCTGTTCGGGTCGCGATGAATAGAGCCGATGGAACTCCAATAATGGAAGCCAGTACAAAACCTGACATCAACAAACCCATGGCACGGCCGCGTTTCTCATAGGGAAAAGTATCTCCCACAATGGCTAAGCCCTGAGCAGCGATGAGCCCGCCGAAAAGGCCCGCCACAATGCGTGCAGCTATCAGCGTGGCATACGAAGGAGCAATGCCACAGGCAAAAGTGCCGATGATAAGTCCGGAAAATGCAACCAGCAAAACATGCTTGCGGTCAAAACGGTCCACCATGAAAGAAGCGGTCATGCTGGCAGCAAATGCACTGAAAGCATAGCAGGAAACCAATAGTCCAAACTGCTGCGTAGTAATAGAAAATGAACTTTCTAAAAATTCCTGCATGGGCATCATGATCATAAAATCCATGATGTTGGTAAAATTGATGGCGGCCAGCGCAAGAAGCAGTACCAGTTCTTTTTTAGTCATAAAATAATTCCGTCAAGGATAACTATCCGATCTGTACCGAGCGCATACTGACGGAACCCATCTCGCATTTATCGTTAAAATAAGAAACAGATTTGTTTTTCCCCTGCAAGGCAATGGAATAGAGCAAGGGTCTACCCGACAAAATTATTTTTCTTGTGTGCGCCATCACAATATGGCTTATTGGCCGAATGCCCGCAGCGACAAAGGAAAGTTTTGTTCTCCTTTATTTCGGTGGTGCCGTCAGGCTTAGTTACATGAATGGTTCCTTCTGCCATCAGCGGTCCGTTTGCAAGTGCTGTGATTTTTGTGTCTGACATGGTTTTTATTTTAAATGGTTGTTCTTTAGTTGCCTGATATACCGGTCATTTTTGCATAGGTTTCAAAACCCGGATCAATAGGGGTTTTTATAATAAAGATGCGTGCGTTCAGTTCTATAGAAGATAATTTCATTTCCACTTCCTGTTTCACAATAGCATAATCACCGGTGTTCACTTTCTTTCCGTTCAGATTTAACGAACCATACAATACAAAAAAAGAATATACAGAATCTGCTTTCAAAGAAAATATCTTTTCAGAAACAAAGAATGTGATCTCCTGAATGTAATCCACCTGGCTGTCCATACTCACCTGAGTTCCGCCCACCATCACCTTTGTTTTCGATTCCCTGTCTTCAAATACAGGAAAGCTGTCGGCCTTATAATCATTGTAAGAAGCCGGTTTGGAAAGCGTTTTGTTAAGATCCGGATCGAACCAGATTTGAAATATGGATCCGGCATCATTTATTTTTTCTGCGTGCGTAATTCCGCTGCCGGCACGTATAATCTGCACATCGCCCGCTTTAAGTTTTTTCCAACCCTTGAGTTTGCTGTCATAATGCTCGATCTCTCCTGTAAGGACGAACGACATTATTTCAAATCCCTTGTGCGGGTGCTCTCCTATCACACCTCCTTTATCGCTCCAAGCGTGTGCCCAATAGAACAACGTAGAGTATGGACGTATCTGGCCTCCGTCCTGAGGAAATCCGATGGGCTTACTTTCAAGAATCGCTCCTCCGTCAAAGGCACCCTGAGCTTGTTCGTGCTTTGGAATGATGATTGCCGGCATAGTTTTTATTTTACAGCCACTACACTGAATTTCACTTTGAATTCATCGTTGATCATTTTGTCTCCGATCTCAGGAAAAAATGTTTTTGAGCCGTATTTAATATCGTACTTTGATCGGTCAACTATTGCGGTGCCCACACAGGCAATTTTTCCGCCTTCCTCTTTAATGACAGCATCAAAAGTGATCTCGTTTGTTTTGTCTTTAATGGTGAGATTCCCCTTTACCGTATGAGTGTTTTCTCCCGGCTTGGCATCTTTGATCGGAGCAACAGATGTGGAAACAAATTTCGCTTTTGGAAATTTTTCTACGCCAAAAAAGTCATCTGACTTTAAATGTTTGTCCATCTTTGCGGCATATTCTCCGGTCATATCTTTACAGGCAATTGACACCATGTCCATTTCAAAAACGGCTGATAAATTTCCGTGATCATTGGAAATGGTGCCTCCATAGAGCGTGATTATCCCATTATGCTTGCCTCCCACTTTCTCGGCAAACCACTCCATAGAGCTTAGGGTTGTGTCTGCTTTGTAATTCTCTATATGTTTTTCTTTGAATGCTGAGAACAGGATTATTCCGACAGCTGTTGCTCCAAAAATTGTTTTTTTCATGATTGATTTGTTTTAATGGTTGATTTTGTTGGTATTTATTTTCTGAGTTTATCCAAAAATATATTAATCGTTTTTGCCTCTTTTTCCGGAACATGTGATATCATTTTGTTCCATTCGTCTTCTGCCTTATCAAGTTCAGCAAGCAGCGCCAATCCTTTTTTTGTAATCCCAACATCGCAAGATCTTCTGTCCGTTTCATTAGTCTGCCTTTCTACAAAGCCTTTCCTTCTTAACTTTTCCACCAGGCGCGAAGCATTGGACATTTTATTTAACATTCTTTCTATAAGCAGGTTTACGGTAACCGGCTTTGGGCGCTGGCCCCGCAATATTCTGAGAAGGTTGAATTGCTCAGGGGTTATATCAAATTTTTTACAATGTTTTTCGTGATAATGAGATAACCAGTTCGCTGTGTAAATAATATTCACGCTCAGCTTATGGTATTCGTTTTTGAATTTGCTTTGCTTTATTTCATCTTCCAGTTTCACGAGGCAAGTATATGTATTAATGTTATATGTATCAACATATAATTTTCATTGATTTTAACTTATTGATTATCATTGCGATAAAATCACTTCTTTTCTACGAAATTGATAGGAATGTTTAACCCTTGAGCAAACTCATACTCAAATTCCTCTTTCGAACTTTCGTCATCGTAATACCAGTTGATGTTGATCTTAATCCCTTTCTTGTAAAGATTTTCAAGCTGGTCAAGGATTTCCCTGAGTACCCGGGCAGAAGGAGTATTAAAGTATTCTATATTAAAATCAACGGTTGCATTATTCAAATTCTCAGCGCCATGATCATCAATCCACTTCGCGATGGGGGCGTAGAATTTGGAGGGGCTTTCAGGGCGTGACCATCCTGAAATTGAAAATTTTTTACCGGCAGAATCAAAGATAACTTCCGGAGACACGTCTGTCGCTTTGATACGAATTGCTTCCATAATCGTTTATTACAGACAAATATATATATTAATTCAAGATGACAATCAAGTCATCTGCATTTACCCGCCCCCCTTCTTTTATAGATATATTTTTAACTTCTGCCTCGGAAGAGGCCGTAACTGTTGTCTCCATTTTCATGGCTTCAATGACAAAAAGGGGATCATTCTTTTTTACAACCTGACCTTTTTTCACAAAGACCTTTGAGAGAACGCCCTGAAGGGGTGCGCCTACCTGCTTGGGGTTTCCGGATTCCGCTTTCTGGTTCTCCTCCTTTTTAATATTGAGCGAACGGTCAAGCGCTTCTATGTTTCGTGTTTGTCCATTCACTTTAAAAAACACTGTTCGCATTCCGTTCTCTTTCGGGGGACCGACAGTCAGCAGGCGCACGATGATGGCTTTTCCGGGAGCAAATTCGATAATCGTCTCTTCGTTCTGATCAAGCCCATAAAAGAAATTTTTGGTGGGTATGCGGGAAACAAATCCATACTCTACCCACTTTTTGAACGTATCTTCAAAGACTTTAGGATACATTTTATAAGAAAGGAAATCTGTGATGTCGAGTGTTCTGCCCAAATCTTTTTCATTGAACTTAGTTTTAAATTCCTCAAACTCTTTATCAAAATCCACCGGTTTCAGATGGGCGTTGGGCCGGTTGGTGTACGGCTTTTTGTCCTTCAATACTAATTTCTGCAACTGCTTCGGAAACCCGCCCGGTGGTTGACCGAGGTCTCCGCGGAAAAAGCCCTGTACAGATTCCGGAAAAGAAAGCGTATCTCCCTTTTCAAGGATATCGTTTGCCGTGAGGCTGTTGGAGATCATGAACAAGGTCATATCACCCACCACTTTTGAACTGGGCGTTACTTTCACAAGGTCTCCGAACAAAAGATTCACATCGCGGTAGGTTTTCTTTATTTCTTCAAACTTATCTCCCACTCCCAATCCGCTTGCCTGCTGAATAAGATTTGAGTATTGTCCGCCCGGCATTTCATGATAGAAAACTTCCGCAGAACTTGATTTCATTCCTGATTCGAAAGGATAATAGTATTCCCGCACGTCTTCCCAGTAATTCGAGAACTGATTCAACTTTTCAATGTCGATCTTGTTTTCACGTTTGTGGAACTTCATCATCTCCACAATGGAATTGAAATTAGGCTGAGAGGTTAAACCTGAGACACCTCCCAGCGCCACATCGATCACATCCACTCCTGCTTCCACGGCTTTGAGATACATAGCCGGTTGAAGAGAAGATGTATCGTGTGTATGAAGATGAATTGGAATCTTCACTTTGACCTTCAATGCAGCAATCAGCTCATAGGCTGCGTAAGGCTTGAGCAATCCTGCCATGTCTTTTATTGCAAGGATATGCGCACCGGAATTTTCGATGTTCTTTGCCAGCTTCAAATAATATTTCAGATCGTACTTACTTCTGCGTGAATCCAGAATATCCCC
>SCSP01000247.1 GCA_004297845.1 Bacteroidota bacterium
CCGTAATCATAATCGAAATTAAAATTTCCTTTTACTAGTCCAAGTATCTCGTAGTTGCATCCAAATTGCCCGCTAAAATATAGAGGTTTGGGGAGTTTTCCTGTAACAATAGCAGCCACTCCTAACTCAAAAACTTTGAAATTAAAATCGGAACACGCACACAATCGTCTTTTGCAATTACATTCGGGAAGAAAATGAATATCTCCTTTTACGCCAACGCTTCCTTGCATATATAAATACATACCACCAGTGGCCAGCATGCCATTTAATCCGATTTTTTCATTGCTATTTCCGGAACAATATCCGTTAGGTCCGTAATCTATCATCATCATGTCAAAACCCAATCCGAAATTATAGTTGCCGTAAACAGTAAAAAATGAAAAGCCAAATTCTTCATTAATTGAAGCTGATAAACTTGCTCCTGCACAAAATCCGGAACCGCCTTGTAATTGAGTTTCGTTCCTGTTTGCTGCTAATGCTGATTGGCTTAAAATGCTTGCCACTTGAGGTGGTGGAGCTAAAGCCGGTTCTATGCTGTTTCCTGCCATGAAATATGTTTGAGCATTGACCAGATTTAAAAGATTAACGGTGTTTTGTGCAGATGGCTTTCCAATACACACATACCATATAGCCGGATCAATGTGCACCTTGGCAAAACCATTTCCCGTGAGTTTTCCACCATGAGCATTTACCTTGATGGCAGCATCAGCATCAAAAGCCTTTTTCGGAACATCATATTGAATTGCGACCGATCCTGTGACAGAAGATTTATTCTGTTCGTGAGGTTCTGACATGAAATATATATTACCATCTAACTTGACAAAGCTTAAGCCGCCTGACTGCGTAAATGCCACCTCCAGCATTACATCGCCATTAGCAGATTTTTCGTTTGGCGTATATTTAAAGCTCACTCCGGCTTTAAAGCCTAAGTGGGTATTTATATCAGGGGAATAGGTTAACGCATTGGCCGGATTTACGGGTTGAGCTTTTGATGCATTGATCAATTCAGTCTGACTTGCGTTCAATGGTTTCATGTGATAATACAATCCTCCCATTATTTTTGTTAAGGTGATTGGACTACTCCCCAACGGAATGTTGGTTGGTATTGCAGCGTCTACATAGTAGTACCGGTAAGTGGACACAGCGCCAAATCGAGCGGTAACAGATGCCGGAGTTGGTAAAACCTTGTCTATAGAAAATAAAATGTGGCCGAAAAACCCATCTCCGTACATTGGGTCATTGTCAAGAAATAAAACATTGCCGGTAAGGGTGAATACAGAGGTTGTAACGCCAAGAGAAAAGCCATTTATAACTATTTTATCAAACTTCCATTTTGTTTTTGTGTAGGAAACCGCTATTTCATCTTTGTAGTTGATAGGCTTAGCTTCTATTTTTCCCTTTAATGAAACAGCGGTTCCAACACTCAAACCGGAGTTGGCATTATCGGAAAGATTGATGCTGACGCTGAATGTCATTATCGGGGCGCCTGTATTAAATCCAAATGAAATATCGTTAACAGAAGCCGGGTAATTTGCTGTTTTAGTTTGATTTCCAATATTGTGTAAAGTGAATATGCCCTTGGTAACATAGTAGGGACCATGAGTAACAAAGGTCAGATCCTGAAAAAGAAGCTGACCACCGTTGGAGTTAAAATTTTTGTGATTAAAGCTCATATAGCCATTCAGTACGGCAGTAGGTTTAAATAGACCTTTCGATTTTTCTACTGTAATAACGGAGGTGTTACTTAAATTTACCTGAGCAGAAAACACATTGAATTTTATATTATTTGCCGGGTTAATCACGAAGTGGTAATCTGCTTCCTTTGAAGTTGGATTGTGATATACATCGGCAGTGTAAACTAATGACTGGGAACTATCCATCACAGGGATGTTCACTTTTCCTTTTAAATGGCCGCTGTTTAATTTGTTACACAGAAATCCAACACCCAATTCATCAATGGAGTAATCCCATCCGCTCATGCTGCCTTCATCCAGCGTAAGAAAATTGTTGATCTGAAATAATCCGGTTACCCCCATGTTGTCTATGAGTAAATTACTGGCGGTAATTTCAGTTCGCTTGCCCACTTTTGATATTTCGCTGGGTAGTTTTATTTTTATGGACTTCAAATAGAATCCCGACCACATTTGCGGTGTGAGCATATTCGGATTGGAGTAACCCGGAGGAAAAATCATTCCCGGAGGATTGATCAGTTCACTCATATCTACAGAGGCATCAGTAGCTTTGAAAGTCCAGTTCTTCAGATCCCTGATGGCAAAAGGAGTGATGGATACCTGAGTAACGAAATCATGAAGATCAGTTGTGTAGATATGAAAACTTGCAGTTACCACCGTGTCTTTTGTTTGAGTTGAATCGGGAACAAGTTTCGCTTTGTTGAAAACAAAATATCCTGTTAAATTGATTGCCTTGTATCCATTGCAATCCCATTCTATCCAATTGCTTCCATCCTTTTTCAATTTTAGGCTTACCAGATTATTTATCCGGATAGTATGCTCGCTCACAAGCAGTAAGCGTGCCTGATTCCCTCCAACTACTCCTTTGGGGTTAAACTTGATGTTGGCAGCTTCAAAGGCTAATTTTTTTGTTGTTCCGGGAAAATCAATAGCTGCGTATGCATTGAAATAAGCTCCTGCAGGTTTGAATTTGCAGGAATCGATAGCAACGATATAACGAACAGCTCCAATCTGTTTTCTGATACCGAAAGGCAAAGCGATGTTGCTGTCCGGTGAAAGATTGTCAATGAAATTGCCATTGCCTGTCACGGTTTCTACTACCGATAAGACCTTGTCAATGGCGGAATTTGTTATAGTGTCTTGCGCAAAAGACGCCCTGCCGCAGAGGATGGCTGCCGGAAATACTATAAGTATATATTTTGTATAGTTGAAATGCATTTTAAAAACTATAATTTATACCAAAGTTGCCGGTGAATTCAGAGAAACTGTTATCAACAGTATTTGTTCCGAGTTTTTGCAAATAACTTGCGCTCACATTCATTGCTATTTTCCCAATTTTTGCATTGAAAAATTTGGGAGAATAGTTTGCAGCAATACGATGGTTAACTATTTCATTCGATTTTTCAGAATTAGTTAATACCTGATTATAGGATGATCCAATGGTGATCCGCAAAGTTTTATTTGCTAATGAACGGCTCAGGTTCAGATTGGGTCCGAAATAAAATGTGTTCATACCTGTCAGATGACTGTAGTTCCCGTTTATGGAGGAGCTAATGGTAGTTTTTATTTTTGTAATTGAAATGGTATGTCCTAAATTTCCGTTTATCACCTTGGCCGGTAAGGGCGAGTTGCTTACAAAGTTTAATATCCCGGGATCGGAGATCATTCCCTGATCTTGTCCGGTTACCAGGTAGTTTATTGATAGCAGCATTGCCTGTTTATTTGCAGGCTTTCCAAAATTGCAGCCGGCACTTAAAGAAGAGTTTTGTGAAAGTTGATAAAAATTTAAAGTGTCAACAGTATTTTGATAAAAAGGATCGCTTTGGGGTCTTTGCCTGGTGAAAGTGCTGAAGTTGCTGTAAGAGCCTGTGAAACTCCAGAATTTATCAGGAACGTAGTTGGCGGAAAGAGATCCTACCCAACGCTTGCTGGTGCTGAGTTTAGAATGGTCCAGATTATTATGCTGAACGCCCGTATTACAGGAGAGATTCAGCTTTCCTTTTAACAGATTCAAAACAGGGGAGATCGTTATATTTTCAAGATCGTTATTGAAATAATATGCCCCTAATGTCCTATACCCTGGATCAACACGTTCATAGATCAGGCTGATGTCTAATAACTTGTAGTTGTATCCAATGCTTGATTTGAATGCATCAAAGAACTGTGATGTGGCGTTTGGTTTGAAAATATGCGGCAGCCTGTTCTTCGGAACTGTGCTTATTTCTTCAGGAGAGGAAAGGCTTCGTGTTAGTCCTGAAAGGGCGTATTCAGTCTCAACTTTCAATTTTTTATAAAGACTGGTTTTCCCTGAAATGCTAATCACCGTATTTTGCATGGGAGTTACAGTTGTATTGATCGGAAAAAATGTGAGCGAATTCGGATCATCTTCAGATGTAAAAAAGATAAGATTAAGTCCGTTCCCATTTTTTTCATATCCTGCAGATGCGCCAAACCCAATTCGTTTGTAGCTCATGGTTAAATCGCTGCTATTCATTACATCGTATTCAACCGCTTTCTTAAGCCGGCCATACATAGCAGAAAATTTTAAATTCTTTGGCGTTAATTCCACACCTGCACCGGAGAATACGTGACCGGCCAGAGTATACTGACTAAAATTTATCGAAGTAATGCCTGCATATCCCTTAATCCATTTATAGGTAGGATTAAAACTTTGCAGCATATAGGGCTGCGTGTATGAAATCTGGTTGTTGCTGTAATTAAAAATAAATGGCAGGCTGATATCTGCTATTGAGGTTGTAAGATTTCCGTTTAAAAACCATGTAAACGGCTGCCTTCTGTCAGGTATGCCTTGTGCACCATAAAGCACAGAGGAGAAATTCAATCCGCCACCTGTTTTAATCATGTCTTTCTTTCCGATTTTATCAAGGGATTGAGAAAAGGAAAATGAAGTGAATAACATTAAAATCAATAAGTTCTTTAATCTTCTTACTACCATGGCAGTGGATAATTATCGGGCCGCGAAGAAACGAAAAAAATCTTTTTATCAACTATTTTTTATCTCTTACAATTACTTACTTGCAAAATGTTGCTAATGATAAAAGACGACAAAACATTATTAATTTTGTGTTGAAAGAAGTTTCGGAAGCCCCTTCGGTTCAAACTCACAATTCAGCAGTTTAACATTATCTTTGCCTCATGTGCAGGATCACCGGCTTTATTGATTTTAAACACAAGAGGGATTATGAGTTGGAGGCTACTCTGGTGCGTATGCGCGATACCATGACGCATGGGGGGCCGGATGATGCCGGTACCTTCTTAGACACAGAAAAGGGAATTGCCCTTGGTCATCGCAGGCTTTCTATCATTGATCTCTCTGCCACCGGGCACCAACCCATGCAGTTTGAGAACCTTATTATCACTTATAACGGGGAGATATACAACTTTGCGGAGATTAAGAAAGAACTGGAAAAGGAAAACTATAAGTTCATATCCACCTCCGATACCGAAGTTATTTTAAAAGCATATCACAAATGGGGCATGGAGGCTGCACAGCGCTTCCGGGGTATGTGGGCTTTTGCTATTTGGGATAAAAAAGAGGAGAAACTCATACTTTGCCGGGATAGGGTGGGAGTGAAGCCCCTTTACTGGTATCAAAAGGACGGCCTTTTTATGTTCTCCTCCGAGCTGAGGGCTTTTCATCAGCACCCTGATTTCAAAAAAGAGATCAGCGAAAAAGGGATGGCATTCTTTCTTCAGTACGGGTACATCTCTTCCCCCTATTCTATTTTCAGGAATACGTATAAGTTAGAACCGGGATATTTTTTGACAGTGAATAAAGCGGGCGATGTGAAAAAGGAAAAATACTGGGAACTGGAGGATGCTTTTGTACAGGGCGCGGAAGAGAAAGAGAAATGGAACAACAGGAACGATGAGGAGGTAGAGCAGGAGTTGGAAAAAGTTCTTTCGGATAGTTTCAAATTGCGCATGGTATCGGATGTGCCTGTAGGAGTTTTCCTGAGCGGTGGTTTTGACAGTACCTTGGTTACCTCACTGCTGCAAAAGGATTCCTCCATTCCGATCAAAACTTTCACCATTGGTTTTAATGAGGAGGCTTACAACGAGGCAAAATACGCCAGGAAAGTAGCCTCACACATGGGAACTGATCACACAGAACTTTACTGCAATCCTAAAGAAGCATTTGATATTTTTCCAAAGTTGCCGGATATTTACGATGAGCCTTTTGCGGATTCATCGGCTATACCCACCATTTTGGTTTCCCGGCTTGCCCGGCAAAAAGTAAAGGTGTCGCTCTCTGCCGATGGGGGAGACGAGCAGTTTTACGGATACACGCGCTATCCGCATGTAGTAGAAAAAGCAAAAAATATTTCTACCGGCAAGAGCAGTTTTTTTAAAACATTAAATATGCTTCAGCCCCGTATGTTGCTGGATGAGTACGGCAAAACAACGCTGGCCCTCACCAACAATACCAAACATTGGAATAAATATTCCCGCTGGTGGGTAGAGAAAAAAGGACAGGAGATGTACAGCTGGTACGATATTTATGTGAAGGTATTCCAGGAACAGGAGGCAGATGCACTGGGTATCAGCAAAGCGCTTTCTCACCTGTTTAAGTTCAATTACCCCGCGCATTTCACCTCCGAGGAGATATTGATGCTCTACGACCTGAAAACGTATTTGCCCGGAGACCTGCTCGCTAAAGTGGACCGCGCTACCATGAGCGTGGGACTGGAAGGACGAGATCCTTTCCTGGACCATAAACTTGTTGAATACAGTTCGCGGCTTCCATTGCATTATAAATACAGGGACGGAAAGGGGAAATACTTGCTCCGTAAAATTCTGTACAAATATGTCCCGCAGGAATTAATGGAACGACCCAAGCAGGGATTCACTATTCCTATTCATAAATGGTTTAGAAACGAATGTAAAGACATACTGAATCAATACCTTAACGCAGACAGGATAAAGAAAGAAGGAATCCTGAAAGCGGATGAAGTGAAAAAACTTTTGGATAGCTACCTGAATGGAGGAGAATACAGCTTTAATAAACTTTACATCCTGCTGATGTTTCAGATGTGGAGGGAGAAGTGGTTTCCTTAAATCCCTAAAGGAACTTTCAAGTTCCCCCCTATGGGTTGGGGGCATTGATTACTTTCCTATAGGTATAGGAGTCGAATATATGCCTTCTTGCAAATCGTGCCTGCGTGGATGAGTTGATCAACTTGTTGTAAATATTCTTAGGCACTCCAAAGTATTCATAAACACTTCCGTCCTGAAAAGTAACCTTCAGGGTTTGTCCTTTATAAGTAAAATCATCAATGCCTGAAGTATTTATGGTCCTAGTATATTCTTCCAGATTCAGTTTATTGGTTTCAGGTGATATGCTTACGAGGAAATGATAGGCCGTAATAATTTCTTTGCTTTTTATTTCGGCATGAGATTTCAGTTCATCGCCATCCTGGAATTTATCAGGATGCCATTCTTTCATTAAATTCCTGTATATTATTTTTAGCTGAGCAAGATCTGCTTCTTGGGTGATACAAAATAATCGCCTATAGTCAATTATGCGTTTCATAGCAATGCGTGGAAATTCAGTGCTCGGGACGGGAGTAGAACCTTTTAAATTTCAATTATTTTACGTTTGTTGATTTTAACCTAAAACCACCGTATTTCGTAGCAGAAATTACAAATTTCTCTCTCAAAAATCCAAAAGCAGAGGAAGAAACTATA
>SCSP01000022.1 GCA_004297845.1 Bacteroidota bacterium
CCTGTTCCATATACAGCCATGGCACTCGGATGGCCTATACTCATCGCACAAAATTCGCTGCCTGATGAAGCATTGTACCCAACGAAAAACGCATCCCAGCTGCCCTGTTGGTAGATGGTAAAAGAACCAAACGAAGCAGGATTGCCTAGACTAAACTCATGAAACGCTCCCACTATATAAGCAGCAGTACCGGCAGGATTAACAGCTATGGCGAGTGCACCGGTTTTCCAATTCTGTACCGATTGCTTTGCCCAAAGGGCATTACCCGATGCATTATATTTGGCAATATACGACTGGTTAAAACTTGAAGATGTCTGTGTAAGAGTGGTGTATCCAAAAGTAATGGAACCCATAAACTCTCCACATATATAAACATTTCCCGAAGCATCAGTAGCTACATCTGGCCCGGTAACATTCTGCCCAGGAACATCATACCAAAGAACATTGCCCGAAGCATCGAACTTGATAAGAAAAACAGATTCTGTTCCCGGATTAGTAAGAGTGGTAGATCCAAAAGTAATGGAAGGAGACGAAAATTCCCCGACAACATATACATTCCCTGAAGGATCAGTGGCAATGCCCCATGCGTGATCATCGCTCGTTCCTCCTGCGCCTTGGGCCCCAAGTAAATTGCCTGATGCATCATACTTGACAAGAACAATATTCCAGTCCCAACTTGCAGTGGAAAATGTGAAAGAACCGAATGTGATTGAGCCATCATAATAATTTACCGCTACATATACATTGCCGGCAGCATCGGTGCATACACTAGTCCCTCTTTCCCCATAAGCAGTACCGACAGTATGCTGCCGCACCCATAACACATTTCCATTAGCATCGTACTTGGCCAAATAATAACTGCTACCGGGGTTGTTATTTGTGAGGGTATAAGAACCAATAGTCATGGGGGCAGAGTCAAAATCCCCTGTGATATAAACATTGCCGGAAGCATCGCTACAGATATTCCTGCACTTATCGCCACTTGTTCCCCCACCCAGAGTTTGTTTTGCCCAGGGCCAGGTTCCCTGGGAAAAACAAGCAGGCAACAGGCAACTGGCAGTTGGCAAAACAAGAAATGCCGTGAGTAATGCAGTAAAGAATGATTTAGTATTCATATTCATGTTGTTTTCTATCTTACTTATCTCCTCTCCGCTGGTGCAGGGTTATTTGGAAATGATAATTTTCTGATTCATTTCTTTACCTTTTTCCTTAACATGAATTAAATAAATACCCGAATTATTCGCAGAAATATTTACTACAAAAGGAAATGATTGATTCCGGACAGAAAAAACTTTTTCTCCGAGCAGATTGTAAATAAACAATTCGTCTGCCTTTCCTTTTCCAACCACCGTAAAATATCCGTTGTTTGAAACAGATGGGAGAATTGTTATTTGCTGTTCACCGTCACACTTAACCGATACCGGACCGAAGTATTCATAGTTACCATCGAAATCGGTTTGCTTTAATCTATAATACCCCAGTCCCTCCCCAAAGGAGAGGGGGGTCTCATCAATGAATTCATAATTGCGGATAGTGGAAGAATTGCCTGAGCCCTGTACTGTTCCCACCTCACCCCAGCCCTCTCCAAAGGAGAGGGAGCGTTCAACAGTGAAATAGTCGTTATTGGTTTCGGAAGCAGTTGCCCATTGGCACTTTATAGTTTCCGAATTGCATGCAGCATTGAATGATAGAAGTTCAACCGGAAGAGGTGTAGGAGGGCACCCTGTCATAGTGTATGCAGCAACATAAATATCATAATTACTTGCAGTCAGGTTAATTGTTCCCGCACCGGGATCAAAATCCGGAGTATTCCAGAAGGTGCCGGTTACATATACATTATTTCCTCCATCCGATACAATTCCATATCCCCGGTCATCAGTGCCGGCCCCTATTTTAAATGCGCATATATAATTTCCCGAAGGATCATATTTAGCTACAAATATGTCATTATTTCCAGCACTAATAAGGTTAGCTGTACCTGCCCCAAGATCAAAGTCAACCGTACCTTGAAACATTCCTGTTATATACACATTATTTGCGGCATCGGTATCAATTCCTTCTCCATAATCTACTCCAGATCCAGCTGCCGTATAAAATAACCACTGTTGCACCCCGGAAGAATTCAATTTGGCAAATAAGATTCTGCCATTTCTATGTCCGGCCACAAGCACATTGTTGCCCGCATCAATGCTAATTCCTCTTCCCTCGTCAGGACTTCCTGAACTTCCCATTGTGAAAACCCATTGAAAACCACCGGAAGCATTATACTTGGCTACAAAAAGGTCTCCCGGACTACCACCACCACCATCTGAACCGCGTGTAACTGTTCCTGCTCCAGGGTCAAAATCAACGAAAAAACCATTAAAAGAGCCGGTTATATACACATTATTGCCAGGATCGGTGGAGATGGATTTACCATTTACACCACCTGCTCCGTTTCCAATGTTAAAAGCCCATTGATAAATACCCGATGAATTGTATTTAGCTACAAAAGCATCGCCAACACCACTGCCCGTCAGGTTGGCGACTCCCCCGCCCGGATCAAAATCAATCGTGGCATTCCCAAATGCACCGGTAACGAGTACATTATTCCCCGCATCTGTGGTTATTCCAAAACCATACACATAACTACCTGCTGCAGAAGATCCTAAACTGAATGCCCATTGGTAAATGCCCGATGAATTATATTTGGCTATAAAAGAATCCATATTCCCACCGCCACCATATACTAAATTCACCGTTCCTCCACCAGGATCAACATCAAATGTTTCCACAAACTGTCCTGTTATATAAACATTACCAGCAGCATCAACAGCAATGTCTCTGCCATAATCATTTGTAGTTGTTCCACCTATGTTAAAAGCCCATTGATATACGCCAGATGAACTATATTTAGCCACAAAAACATCATACGGATTACCACCACCCGGGCTGGTTAAGTTTGCTGTGCCTCCCCCAGGGTCAAAATCTACCGTTTGCTGAAAAACCCCTACTACATAAATATTATTTGACGCATCGCGGGTAATTTTATATCCCTGATCACTCCCCGCGGCTCCTATTTTGAATGGGAACTGAACTTGCGCATAAGATTTTTTATAATGCCCAAGTAAGAAAAAAGAAAAGAAAAGAAAAATAATCATTAGTTTGCTCAAATTGAACAAAGACATTGGTGTCCTTTTCCCATGTAATGCATCTCTCTGCTCATTCATTTTTTCTTCTTCAATTATTTTTTTTACCCTAAGCAAATCATCTTTTGTGTAATCCTGGAAGGTAAAGTTTACATATTGTGTTTTCATTTTGGTTTTTAAATTAATCAGTTATAGGACTTACGCAAAAATAAACACAAGCCACGAATTACACCAATTTTCACTAATTCATTCGTGTTAATTCGTGAAAATTAGTGGCGAAAACAAAGCGCTGCGTAAGTCCTAAGTTAGATTCTTTTGCTCTGGTTTGTTTTTGGTAAATAGAATGATTTCTCTCCTTATACTCATACCTGTTTTTTATTTTTTGCCTTCCTTCGTTTCGCTGCGTTGCGCCTGCTTGCACAGCGAATATCATGGTCTAACTTGATTTTTCTTTTTTCCATCGCTGCATGGTTTTGCGGATGGCTGAAAAAAAATATTGATTGGTCGTACATGCTGTATAACATTGTTTTTGTTTTTTATTGTGGTACCGATAACGGACACACACAGATTTTCAGATAAACAGCCACCTGTAATCTGTAAATCTGCAAAAAATCTGTTATCTGTACCATTTTTAATATCATTTCTGTATAACAATTTTTGTATGAATGGTTTCTCTTCCTGTTTTTTCCTGTTCCGAAGACTCAGGAGAAATCCGCAGGAAGTAAATTCCATTGGGCTGAGAAGAAAGGTCAATGGTTTGCCCTCCGTTTGCCCCCAACCCCTGAAGGGGAGTATTTGTATTACTCCCTTTAGGGCCGGGGCTAACTTCATATACCCTTTCTCCAAACACATTGTAAATCTCAATGGTTGAAACTTGATTCCCG
>SCSP01000248.1 GCA_004297845.1 Bacteroidota bacterium
AGCAGCAAATAATGGTTTTTCCGTCAATTTCCAATAGCGGCTATTTTACGGTGGTTGGAAAAGAAATAGCAGAGGAGATTACAGTTTACAACCTGCTTGGAGAAAAAGTGTATTCAACAAAAAACGAATTATTGCCATTTATAATAGACCTTACAGCACAAAGCACTGGAGTTTATATAATTCGGGTAAAGGCAGCAGGAAAAGCAATGAATCAAAAACTCATCATTTCCCGATAGAATAAGCCATGAGCAAACAAACACGGAACCTGATATTATTGTGCGTGTTATTACTATCCGCTATAACTTCGTTGCTGCGAGCTCAGGGTGCTTGGGTACAGAAAGCAAGTTTGCCTCCGGGACAAGAAAGACTAACGGCAGTCGCTTTTACCCTTGGGAACAAAGGGTATCTTGGAACAGGATACTCCCCTTCTATCCCCGCAACTTATCTTTCCGATTTTTGGGAATATGACCCTATTACAGATGCATGGACTCAGAAAGCAAATTTTGGTGGCGGGTTGAGAGGTTATGCAGTTGGCTGTGCTATTAATGGTAAAGGATATTTAGGTACAGGCAAGAATCTTTCGGGCGTTTATAATGATTGGTGGGAATATGATCCATTCGCCAACGCATGGATCCAAAAGGCAAATTACCCTGCGGTATCTGTTGCTGCTGCGTTTAGTTTTTCCATCAATACAAAAGGATATATTGGAACCGGAGGAGTAACTACATCGTGGAATTGCGTAGATGATTTTTATGAGTATGACCCTGTTACAGATGCATGGACGCCTAAGGCAAATTTTCCCGGGGGTGTACGGTATGATGTTGACCGCGCGGTTTTCGTCATTGGCACAAACGGGTATTGCGGCACAGGTTATTGCATCGGAAGCGCAATTTATCTTGATTTATGGGAATATAGCTCGTTGACAAATGCCTGGACGCAAAAAGCAAATTATCCCGGTCCTGCTGTCTTTGGAGCAACAGGATTCAGTATATGCGGAATAGGATTTTTAGGACTGGGCAGAGCCGGGTCAGGTCCGGTCAACCCAACCAATTTCTGGAAGTTTGATCCTGCATCCAATTCATGGAGCGCAGCGCCTTCTTTTCCGGCTCAAGGAAGACTTGACCAGCCTTCTTTTGTTATCAATGACAAGGCGTACATTGGAACCGGCTATGAGGATAATAATTCAATTGCTTTAAGGGATTTGTGGGAGTTTTCTTACTCAGGCGCCTTTCTTTCAACAAATAATACCACCGTTTGTCAGGGAAGTTCCGCCACGCTCACCGCATCGGGAGGCAATTCATATTCCTGGATGCCCGGTGGGCAAACCGGCTCTTCCATCGTAGTTTCTCCAACGGCTAATGCTACATATACCGTTATCGGCACAGGTAATTGCGGCACCGATACTGCTTATGCTACCGTAACTCTTACCACCGCCATCACTGCGTCCGTTTCTCCAAATACTACTATCTGTGCGGGACAAACAGTTGCTCTTTCTGCATCAGGCGGCAGCCCTTATTTATGGAATACGGGCGCAACTACGGGCAGTATTACTATTTCTCCGACTGTTTCTACAACCTACTCTGTGATAGTTGGCAGTAGTTCGTGTTTGGATACGGCATCCTCCACAGTTACGGTGGCTCCCGCGCCAGCCCCCGTTATTACGGGAAATACTTCTCTTTGCACAGGAGATATTGCAACACTTACCGCTTCGGGTGGAAGCGCTTATTCGTGGAGCACAGGTGCAACTACTTCATCCATTACTCCCTCTCCCGCCACAAATACAACTTATACGGTGATTGCGACAAACGCAGGAGGCTGTACTTCTTCCAATATTGTAAATGTAACGGTATCTCCACCGCCTGTGGCTTCCGTTTCAGGAACCACAATTTGTACGGGACAAACAGCAACACTCACAGCGAGTGGCGGTGGAAATTACAGTTGGAGCAATGGAAGCACAACAAATCCAATTTCTGTTTCTCCAACTTCCACTTCAACATATTCTGTAATTGTTTCCATAGGAAGCTGTGTGGATGTTGCCTCCGCATCTGTAATAGTAAATCCATCGCCATCAGTTTCCGTTTCAGGCAACACAACGCTTTGTGTGGGCGACATTGCAACGCTTACCGCATCAGGCAGTACGAATTATACATGGAGCAACGGAAGCTCGGCAGCAACCATTACTGTTTCTCCAAGCGCAACTACAAACTATACGGTTACATCATCCAACGGCTCGTGTACGAGTTCAACCGCCATAACAGTGCTTGTTTCCCCGCCACCGATTGCTAATGCAAATAACAGTACAATTTGTTCCGGTCAGAATGCTATACTCACGGCATCGGGTGGAGGGACTTACGTATGGAGCAATGGAGCAACCACCTCTTCAATTAGTATTACACCAACTGCAGCAGCCGCCTACTCGGTTATTGTTTCCATCGGAAACTGTTCTGATACCGCAAGTGCAATGGTTACAGTCAATCCAAGCCCAACCGCTTCTGCCTTCAGCAATATAGTTATTACGCAGGGGCAAAGCACAACACTTTCCGCTTCGGGTGGCGGTACTTATTTATGGATCAACGGTTCAACACAAAACCCCATTACAATTTCACCGCCCGTTACAACCATCTATTGTGTAACTGTCACACAAAACAACTGCTCCGATACTGCCTGCGTAACCGTAACCGTTGAACCCATTGACTGTTCTTTTGCCGATGATCAGTTGTTTATCCCTGACGCTTTCTCACCCAATGGCGATACCAAGAATGATGTGCTCGGTGTTTACTATCCCCACCCGAGCTGCATCAAAGAATTCATGCTCATCATCTACGACCGCTGGGGTGAGAAGATTTTTGAAGCCGATAACATCACTGCCCTTTGGGATGGAACATACAAAGGCAAACTGATGAATACGGCTGTATTTGTTTATTACATGAAGGTGAGTTTCATTACAGGAAATGAAGTTATCAGAAAAGGTAATGTGAGTTTAATTAGGTAAAAGTTTCTTATGAAAAAAATAAATCATATTCTATCAGCAGTTGTATTAATTGCCAACTGCCTGTTGCCTACTGATGATTTGTTTGCTCAAGGCACCTGGCCCTGGGCAAAACAAACCTATGGAGGAGGGTCAATTTTCGATAAGTGTGGGAACATTTGCACCGATGCTTCCGGAAATGTTTATATAACGGGGAAGTTTGGTTCACCCACCATCACTTTTGGTACTTTCACTCTCACAAATTCAAATCCTTCTTCTGGCAGCAATTTTTATATTGCCAAGTATGATGCTAACGGGAATATTCTATGGTTGAGAGGGCATACGGCAGGCACTGCTTATGAGGAAAATGGGCAAAGTATATCCACCGATGCCTCAGGCAATGTATATGTAGCGGTAAACTATTATTATGGTTCGATTACATTTGGCTCTAACACATTTTCCACTTCAAGTTGGGACTGGAATATTGTTCTTCTAAAGTATGATTCCTCCGGAAATTTGCTTGGGGTCCAAGGTGCAGGAGGAACAGGCGAAGATCAAGCATGGGGGATTGCCACTGATCCTTTAGGGAATGTATATGTTGTTGGGGATTTTACATCTCCTTCCATTACTTTTGGATCTACCACTCTTATTAATCCTGGAACACAAGCTGTTTTCCTTATCAAGTTTGATGCTGCGGGCAATGTACTTTGGTATGATGTTCCCGGGAATGCTAACGGGACAGATGTAGCTACTGATGCTTCGGGGAATGTTTATATATGTGGAAGTTTTGGAGGTTCCATTACTTTTGGATCCACTACTCTTACACAGACAGTTTCAGGTGCTAGCCAGTCGTATATTGCCAAATATAATTCATCGGGTAATGCCCTATGG
>SCSP01000249.1 GCA_004297845.1 Bacteroidota bacterium
TTCTTCATTTGGGTATTGATAATTGTAGGCTTAAAAATGTCTTATGGTTCTTGCGCAAAATTATCATTTATTTTGTATATGAGCACGGAAATGCTCATTTATTTTGCCTGCCTTCGGACTTTTACAGGGTGAAAAATATAAGTTCAAAATCCCTGCGGAAAAAATTAGGTCAGAGAGTACGGCAACTTAGGAAACAACAAAAAATTTCACAGGCACAACTCGCTTTTGAAAGTGGGCTAAGTAGGGAGGAAGTTTACAGACTTGAACAAGGAAATAAGAACCCCACCACCGACACCCTGCACGCCATTGCAAGTTCTTTAGAAGTTCATATTCGAGAACTGTATGAATTTGAATATTGACCTTTTCCCACTACTTCCCCTGCAGATTCGTCTTTAACCTTCGCAAAAGTGAAAAGAGGTCAGGTTGTGTAGTACGGTTACTCACCGCTCATAGTGAGATTTCCTTCGTTTTGTTTAAACTATGTTTAAACCGAAAAAAATAAGGGGAAACATTTTTTAGATGTTTCCCCTATGGGCTCCTCAAGTAGGACTTGAACCTACGACCCCCTGATTAACAGTCAGGTGCTCTAACCAACTGAGCTATTGAGGAATGTCTCCCTTAGACATCGAGAAATAAGGCGTAAATGTATAAAAAAGTATGAAATTCAACTTTTTACCATCACTAAAATATTTTTAATCCCTGCTCGCGATGCTCCGGAAAATGGTGATCAATTACACTGAAATATCCAATATCAGTTTGATGCCGTGGTTTTTGCTCTTTCTTTCAGCAAAATTTCAAGGAACAAAAAAGGTATTAATTTTTAAAATACGTCAGCAGTTGCGCCATTTTTGCTTTCAATTCCTTGCGCGGAACAATCATATCCAGAAATCCGTGCTCGAGTAGGAACTCGGAAGTCTGGAATCCTTTTGGAAGGTCTTTCTTGATGGTTTCTTTGATCACGCGGGGCCCAGCAAAGCCGATGAGCGCTCCGGGCTCGGCAATGTTAAGGTCGCCCAGCATGGCAAAAGAGGCAGTGATACCACCGGTGGTTGGGTCGGTCAGAAAAGAGATATAGGGAATGCCCGCTTCGTGAAGCAGGGTCAGTTTCGCAGAGGTCTTTGCCAGTTGCATCAGGGAAAAAGCAGCTTCCTGCATACGCGCTCCACCCGATTTGGAAATAATCATGAGCGGGGCCTTGTGCTCCAGACAAAAATCAATCGCCAAAGAAATTTTTTCACCCACCACAGCACCCATGGAACCACCGATAAAGGTGAAATCCATGCAGCAAACCACGATGTCATTTCCATTAACCTTTCCGGCTGCAGAGGCAAGTGCATCTTTCAAGCCTGTCTTCTTCTGAGAATCAACCAGGCGATCAGCATATTTTTTGGTGTCGGAGAAATTCAGCGGATCGGCAGAGGCGAGTTCCGCGTTGAGTTCCAGAAATTCGTTGTTGTCAAATAAAATTTCGAAATATTCTTTGGAGCCAATGCGGTCGTGATATCCACAGTCCAAACAAACGTGCAAGTTCTTCACATGCTCATCGGCCGGTCGTATCTTCTTGCAGGAAGTGCACTTATGCCAGAGGCCCTCTTTGGTCTCCTTCTTCTCCCGGGTGCGGGTGGTGATTCCTTTAGCAATTCGATTGTACCAGCTCATATGTCCTACTAATTACGAATCAGCGAATTACGAATGGAGGGCGAATTAGTAATTCGCTGATTCGTAATTCGTAGTGCTATGCTATTGTTATTTCTTTCGATAAATAAACGTCTTGAATAGCATTCAATAATTGGATGCCCTCCTTCACAGGTTTCTGGAACGCTTTACGACCTGAAATAAGTCCGTGCCCGCCTGCGCGTTTGTTGATGACTGCCGTTGTAACTGCTTCGGAAAGATCGGACGCTCCTTTGGATTCTCCTCCGGAGTTGATCAAACCTATCCTGCCCATGTAACAATTTGCGGCCTGGTAGCGGCAAAGGTCTATCGGATGATCGGATGAAAGCTCTGAATATACTTTTGCGTGTGTTTTTCCGAAGTTAAGCGCAGTATAACCTCCGTTATTGGCGGGGAGTTTTTGCTTGATGATATCTGCCTGAATAGTTACTCCCAAATGATTTGCCTGTGCGGTTAAATCTGCTGCTGCATGATAATCAACACCGTCTTTTTTGAATCCCGGATTTCTGAGATAGCACCAAAGCACCGTTGCCATGCCGAGTTGGTGTGCTCTTTCAAAAGCCATTGCCACTTCCGTGATCTGTCGTGCCGATTCCGGTGAGCCGAAATAAATGGTAGCGCCCACAGCAGCAGCGCCCATGTTGTACGCGCTTTCCACCGTTCCAAACATGATCTGGTCGTATTTGTTCGGATAAGTAAGGAACTCGTTGTGATTTATTTTAACGATAAACGGAATTTTACTTGCATATTTCTTGGAGACAATACCCAGCACACCGTACGTAGAGGCAACTGCGTTACAGCCGCCCTCCACTGCCAGCTTCACAATATTCTCAGGATCAAAATAGATGGCATTGGGTGCGAAAGAGGCGCCTGCGGAGTGTTCGATGCCCTGATCAACAGGAAGAATTGAAAGGTATCCTGTTTTGCCCAGCCTTCCGTGATTGTAAATCCGGATTAGGTTATCAACTACTTTGCTGATCCTGTTGGAGTCGGAAAAGATTCTTTCCACAAAATCTGCTCCCGGAAGATGCATCTTATCTTTGGCGATACCTTTGCAGGTATGGTTGAGGAGTTTATCGGCATTTGCGCCAAGTAATTCGGTGATCCTGGATTGGGCAGTTACGGTAGGCATGATTGCAATTTTTAATCGTTTATAATATGCGAATTTAAGAAATTTTCGCAGACGATATTAACACCTATGACCTCAAAATGCCCCGAGAATTACAAAGTAATGAGATGTAAGATCAGTAAGTTTAGTTATTGAAGCACAAATGAAATTATTCAAACTGCTCTTATTCACTTCCCTTGTTTCCACGACCGGATGCGGAACAAAACACGCTGCCCCGCGCAGCAGATCCACAACTATTGAAGAGAAGTACTCCATCCTGCTGGGCGTAAATCAAAATAATATTTCCAATAAAAAATTATATTCTTTTATTGATGACTGGTACGGGGTTCCATACAGATTCGGAGGAAAAACAAAAAAAGGTGTTGACTGCTCGGGATTCTCCTCCGTGCTGTTCAGGGAAATTTATGGAAAAGAACTCAGCGGTTCTTCGCTGAGCCTATACAATCAATGCAGGCTGATTCCAAAAGGAGAATTGCAGGAAGGCGACCTTGTATTTTTCAAGATCGATTCCAAGGAAATTTCGCATGTGGGAGTTTATCTTCAGAACAACAAATTCGTGCATGCTACTACAAAAGCGGGAGTGATGATAGATGGAATGGAAGAAGAATATTACAGAAAATATTTCTTCGGAGCAGGGCGGCTGAAATAGTTTTTACGCTCTTTTATTTTATCAGGTTCACATGACCCAGGTAGTTGTACTCATCCTCATTCGCATCAATCAGCCTGACTTTCCAGACATATACATCTTCCTGAACAATATCACCGCTGTTATTCACAGCACCGTTCCATCCCTTGTAAAGATCGTTGGATTCAAAGATAAGATTCCCCCATCTGTCAAAAATGTACATATGAAACTCTTTAATATAGGTGCCATAACCCATAAATATCTCGTTAAGCCCATCATAATTGGGAGTGAATGTATTCGGGATATAAAAAGTGGAGGGAGCTTCCACCTTCAGGCATTTTGTAATGGAATCGGCACATAAACCGGATGGGTTTTTAATGACCAGCGTAATGCAGTATATCCCTGTATCAGAATATGAATAGGACGAATTTTGTTGATTGGAAGTGTCGCTTCCTGCTGCATACCAATCTCCAAAATTCCAGTGCCAATCAGAGATCACGCCTCCTGATGCATCTGTAAAATACACCATCGGATCCTGCAGGTTAACAATATCCGGACTGAAATAAAAATCCGCAATAGGAGGAACGCCACCGGGGACAAAGACATTTTGATTTTGCAGACATCCGTTAGCATCGGTAATAATCACCGTATACGTTCCGGTGATAAGGTTAACCGCGGTTGGGGTTGTTTGTACAGCCGGGGTGGTAAGCCACAGAAAGGTATAAGGCTGCGCTCCACCGGAGGGAGTTATGGTCGCAGATCCGTCTGCCATTCCGCAGGAAGCCATCACGGCATTAGAGAGAAATGTCATTGGAGCAGGCTCCATAATCGTTACACTTTGCGTTGTGGCGCACCCCTGCGCATCGGAAACTGTTACAACATAATTGCCTGCCGAAAGATTGCTGACCGCAGCGCCCGCCTGAACAGGGGTTGTGTTCCACGAATAATTATACGGGGCCGCTCCTCCTCCTCCGACCGCAGAAACGGAACCGTCATTTCCAAACGGACAACTGACATTTACGGTATTAGTAATAGCAACTGTGATGGGCGGGGGCTGAGTAATCGTAATAACAACCGTTTGAACGCAGCCTGCAGCATCGGCAATTACACAGGTGTAAGTGCCTGCCGGTATATTTGAAATGTTTGGATTGGTCTGAACCGGAACAGTATTCCATGCATACGTATAGGGTAAATTTCCACCGGTTGGAGTAACTGTGGCTGATCCCACACCGCCAAAACAAGCCACATCCGCTTTTGCATTGGTAGTGGTAAATCCTCCTCCTCCTCCTACTGTTATAGTTCCTGTATTTGAAAAGCACCCGGTTGCATCGGTAACTGAAACGGTATAATTCCCGGGCGACAAGCCTGTTGCTGTTTGAGTGTTTTGCGGAGGTGTTGTGTTCCATGAATAGGTATAAGGAGGCGTACCTCCTGTAGGAGTAGCAGAAGCCGAACCGTTATTGGCAGTACAGGCAGAAGGAGTGGAAGTAGTTCCTACCAAGACAGGCAGCGGGTTGCAGGCAAGTGATTGCAATTCAAAAAATACGCCTGAATCCCAAAATTCATCATAAGCATCAGCAATTGCCAGCTTAAAATGATACGTTACGCAGGGAATTACATTTATTGTTAGAGTAATAGGTTTTGTAAATCCATCGTACTGGACAGATGTTCCATTACAGTTGTCGGTAAAATAAGCACAATTATTGCAAGGTCCGGTTGAAGCACATCCTAAGGTAAATCCGTTATTAATATTAAAAATTCCAACAGGAAGCGTGGTGGAGGGAATCATGGCCATATTATATCCAGCATATGCCGGACCAGAAGGATTAGGGCCGGTGACAAAAATTCCAAAGACATCGTTTACGCTGAGAGGATTTGAAGAACTTGGAACATAATCATGATATTCCTCGGATCCGAATACAAATGTGAAAGCCAGGGTGCTGCAGGAGGGTACAACATCAAATTCGAGGACACAAGGATTGTATTTTGCATCAGGTTCAATCTGAATAAGATTGGGATCAGAAAAATTAACTCCTGCCGCAGTGCCTGCACTTGTAAGATTATTTGGGCCAACTGCATCTGCCACATTTCCTGTAGTAAGTAAAATTCCGCCAGAGATTCCGATATTGCTTGCCGTTCCGTTAAAGGTACCGCTTGCTCCTACGGGACAGTTTATGGTTGCTCCGGAAACTGTAACTCCCGCACCTGCCAATGTTTGAACAAGTTGCGCTGCATTTGGATTTGGAGTAACCTGCAATTGGGAAAAACCATCGGACACGCTGGAAAGCAGCACTATGAAGAGAACTATGATAATATGTTTACTCATTTATCGAAGAAGCCACAATGAATAATGATTTATCCATAAAAATCTGCGACTATTATCACCCTATTACCTCACCTGTGCGAATGTACAAAAAAATGAATAGAATTAGCCAATTCAAATGTTTTGGATGTATGTATTCACAAATTTTTTAAAAACAACACTTACGTGACGTAAAAACCCGCAAAAGGTTGCCCTAAAAGAAAGAGAAAAGTTATCATTCAATTTTTTACTCTTCCAGCATCAGCTCACGAATATATTGTACAGGTGCGCTGCCATAAGAAAGGAATTTCTCATGAAATTCTTTTAAATTAAACTTATCCCCTTTCTTTGACTTCAATTCTTCACGGAGTTCATATATCTCTGTATATCCCGTAAAATAGGAAGTGAGCTGCACCTGCGTGAGAGCAGCCCTCCTCCATTTATTTTCCGCTTCTTGTTTTTGCTGAAAAGCATCTTCTTCCAAAAACTTGATAACTTCTTCTTTTTTCATTCCCAGAACCTGAATACTGTAATCAATAATTGTGTTGCATACGGCACGCAGATGCCATTTGTTGTACATCAGCCACATTTCGGGTTCGTTGTTTCCGTAGCCATTTTCCAGCATCATGCGTTCGGTGTAAACCGCCCATCCTTCGATCATGGCACCGTTACCAAAAATGCTTTTGACCGGACTTGGAGATTGATTGCTGTATACCAGTTGTGCATAATGTCCCGGAATCGCTTCGTGTATGTTCAGCACCTGCAGGATGTAATGATTATACTCACGCAAATAACTTTCCGCGCCCTCTGCAGTGTATCCTGCAAGTGAACCAACGTTATAATATGTATTTCCTTCTTTGTCGTATGGACCCGGAGAGGAAATAGAAGCACCCGCAACTCCGGCCATGTAAGCAGGCTCCTTGCGAACAACCAGCGGCTTGCTTGGATCCATATACAGAAGGTTTTTATCGCTGATAAATTTTGTGAGCTCCGGAATTTGTTTTTCAATCGCTACTTGAAATGAATCGCGGTGCACATGCTTTTTAGATATCTCATCGATCAGTATTTTAGTGTGCTCTTTCGTAAACCCTCCTGCAACACGTACTCCCGGAAAATATTTCGTAAATATTTCAGCGGTTATCTTAAGCATGTCTGCCTGTATTTCGTCTTTACGCTGAAGTGCCTTATTATATATCTCTTCTGCCGTAAACCTTGAAACAATATCGTGCCTGAACTTTTTTTCGTACAAATCCTTCCCGATCCTGAAATTTCTTGCCGTTTCGGGTTTCAAAGAAGGCTTTACTTCTTTCTCAAGCCAAAAAGCATAGTCTTCAATGGCTTTTGCCGATTCATGTATTCTCGCTTCAATCATCTGACTTTCGTGTGCACCCATGCCGGATTTTTTGAGGGAATCCATCAGCATCACGTTAAACACATCCAGTCCGCCCCTATTCTGCCGAATGCCCAGATCAGTATGCTCTGCTGTTGGATTTTTGATGATCTTTTTTGCGGCTGCGTAATATGCGGGGATATTTGCCATGCGGAGATACAAAGACCTCAGTTTATCCGGGTTCGAAGCGTGTTTGCTCTGCAATATTTCCGCAAAAGTTCCGCCCACATTGTATGCTGCCGGGTTCCATTCGTATTCCCGGAACTCCTTCGCATTAAAAAGCAGGCTGATCAATGCATTTTCCATGATATAAAAATCTGTTTTGTTGGTCGAGGAAAGCTTGACACTATCGAACTTCTTTAACGAATCAAGATTTTGATTTGCAAAATCAATTTCCTTTTTATGAAAAACCTCATCCGGAATCACCAGCACGCTGTCGTGTTTATGATATCCAAGTCCGGAAGCCTGGCCGGGATACAGCAGCCAAAAATTCTCAATTAATGCTTCTTTGTATTTATCGAATGATTGATCCATATTGGAATCGGCAGATTGATTGACGTTTTGGTTTGTAGATTCATTGCCACAAGAACAACAAAATAAAATGGCTGCAACAAGAAGAAAAGCAAGGTACTTCATTATCATTTTTTGACAAAAATAGAGTAATTTTTCTCTCTCACCTGCAGGCAGGTAATTTTATACATTTGCCCTCCGATTCCGGACAGAAAATTCGGAAAGGATATTAAAACAATCCTATGAAACAACTGATTTTTTACTCCTCTCTCCTCTTCCTCGCAGCCTGCGGAAGTGCCGAACAAAAACAGGCAAACATCGAACATTTGCCCTATCCGCAGACCAAAAAAGTAGATACTATCGATGATTATTTCGGCACTAAGATCGCAGATCCGTACCGTTGGCTGGAAGATGATAACTCCGAAGAAACAAAACAGTGGGTGGAAGCCGAAAACAAAGTAACCTTTGATTACCTTGGAAAAATACCGTTCCGCCAGCAGGTGAAAGACCGCCTCACAGAAGTGTGGAACTATGAAAAATTTGGCGCTCCGTTTAAAAAAGGAAAATATTATTTCTTTTATAAGAATGACGGTCTACAGAATCAGAGCGTACTGTATGTTCAAGAAGGATTAACGGGAACTCCAAAAACGCTCATCGACCCCAACACCCTTGCTGCGGATGGCACTACTTCTCTTTCCGGCATCAGCATCCGTGAGGATGGAAAATACATTGCCTATAATCTCGCAAAATCCGGTTCTGACTGGACGGATATTGTAACCCTGGAAATTGAGAATGGAAAAGCTCTATCAGATACTATTCACTGGGTAAAATTCTCTCAGGCATCCTGGAAAGGAGATGGCTTTTATTACAGCACCTACCCCACTCCAACCAGCCATGCCTATTCCGGAAAGAACGAGAACAACAAAGCATTCTTTCACAAACTTGGAACAAAGCAAAGCGAGGACAAAGTAATTTATGCCGACCCTAAAAATCCGGGCAGAGGTTGGTCTATCAATGCAACTGATGATGGAAAATACCTGCAGCTATTCGGCAGTCAGTCTACCAGCGGAAACTGTTTTGCCGTTAAAGAGGCAAACGCTGCAAACTGGACTTGGGTAGATACTTCTTTCAACAACGAGTATAATGTAATTGATAACATCGGTAACATGCTGTTTGTTCACACCAACAAGAATGCGCCCAAGTGGCAATTGGTGATGATAGACCCGACAAAACCACAGCCAGATAATTGGGAAAAAATAATTCCGGAAAGTAACGACCTGATGGAAAACATTTCTCTCTGTAACGGAAAAATTGTGGCGAAGTATTTACAAGATGTAACAAGTAAGCTTGCGGTTTATGACTTAAATGGTAAAATAGAAAAGGAAGTATCCACTCCCCCTCTTGGCATTGCCGGTTTCAGCAGTAACAATAAAGACAGCGTTGCATTTTATTCTTTCACGAATTACATCACCCCTACAACAATTTATAAATACAATATCAACACCAATACTTCAGAAGTATTTTTCAAACCTAAAGTTGATTTTAATTCGGATGATTACGAAAGCAAGCAGGTGTTTTACCCAAGCAAGGACGGAACGAAAATTCCGATGATCATCACCTGCAAAAAAGGGATCACACTTGATGGCAACAATCCCTGTTTCCTTTATGGGTATGGCGGATTCAACCAGAACATCACTCCTGCCTTTATCACCAATTCTGTTGCTTTTCTTGAGAACGGTGGCATATATGCCGTTGCAAACATGCGCGGTGGAAATGAATACGGAGAAGAATGGCACAAAGGCGGTATCATCTGCAACAAGCAAAATGTGTTTGATGATTTCATTGCGGGCGCTGAATACCTCATCAATGAAAAATATACTTCATCACAGAAGTTGGCTGTGCATGGTCGTTCCAACGGTGGTTTGCTCGTTGGAGCAGTTATGACACAACGCCCCGACCTCATGAAAGTAGCCCTGCCCGGAGTGGGCGTACTTGACATGCTCCGCTACCATAAATTCACCATCGGTTATTATTGGGCAAGTGATTATGGACGAAGCGACAGCGCATCCCAGTTTCCATGCCTGATGAAATATTCACCCTTACACAATGTAAAAGAAACAGAATATCCTGCCACTATGATCACCACTGCGGATCACGATGACCGGGTAGTGCCGGCACATTCATTTAAGTTTGCTG
>SCSP01000250.1 GCA_004297845.1 Bacteroidota bacterium
GTTTCGTCAACCTTCTTTTCAAACCTGGTAATGTTCTCTTTGAGAGGGTTTAAAATGGCATCGAGGTTGGTTTTGTTCTGCTCCGTAAATTTCTTGCTTTTATCTTCCAATATTTTATTGGCCAGATTTTCAAATTCAGTGGTAAAAGTTTTTTGCAGGTTGTCCATCTCTCCTTTTTGGCTATTTAGCTTTTCTTCAAGCCCTTTGTTGATCTCAGTTTGAGTTGCCAGGTCGCGTGTCAGGTCCATCTCCCTTGAATTTGACGCAACGGGGGATTGTCTGTTCTTTGCGAGCAGCCAGCCGATGAGGGCACCGGCAACTAATCCTATTACCAATAACAGTATTTCCATCCTGAAAAATTGAGTAGCAAAGATAAAATACAAAATGGATTTAAGCCCCTGACTTTTTCACCGCAAAGACGCAAAGCCGCAAAGAACAACAGGGTGTATTATTGGTGAATTCTTAGCATCTTAGCGGTTAGAAGTAGTTGATGATTCCAAAATGCACCTTCCCTGCCCGTATGTCGATCGGGTTACCGAACTGGCTGCCAAGCGCGTAATTGATGGAAAAGATGCCCGCCTTGGTTTCAAAACTGGTGCCGGCTCCAAAACCATAGGGGGTGTCGTAGCAGTCGCCAGTAAAGGAGATGCTTTGATTTTCATAATAAGCTCCATCTCCAAAAAAGAAGAGGTATGAATTTTCTTCCAGTAAGTAGCGGTATTCAAGTGTGAAAATGTAATAGGCGGAAGCAAAAATGGATTCTTCGTCAAAACCTCTCAGTGTTTTCAGACCACCGATGCGGAACAGTTCATTCTGAAACAGGTTCTCATTATGCAGGTAAGCGGTACGGGTGCCGAGCTTTACCGTACTTCTGTTCTTAACAGGAATAAATATTTCCGCTTCCAATTCAGCACTGTACTGCACGCTGTTTAATTTCAGGTTGTTGTAGATCACCGGATTAAGCTTGTCGTTTTTTTTGATCGTTTTATTTCCTGCACCTACTGTTCCGGTTAGAGAATATCCTTTTCGCGGGTTAAGGCGGTAATCCAAATTTTCTGATCTCAGGCTCAATCCATAGATGGAGGAGGTGATGTCGGCATAGGGGGGAAGCACGGTAATATTTTCAAGACCTTTTGTATTGATCAGGGTCATTTGCCTGCGGTTAACAAACACTTTGAAGTAATTTTCTCCGGAAAAATGGTATTGAATGCCGATATTGGGATTTACTTCAAGGTAGGTTGTATCTTTTTTGTAAAGTTTGAAGGCGGCATCAATTCCGAAAGGAGATCTGAAAAGGAAAGGGAAAACAAGGCGTGTTTTCAGATCCTGCGTGCTCGCTTGCAAGCGCCTCCAGTTGAGTTCCATCAGCTCACCGCGGTTGAAGGAGTTGTGGAGCTTGAGTCGCACATCTCCCGTAAAAAGTATCTTGCCCGTTTTATTATCCGGCAGCAGACCCACAATGCCATCGAACTGGCTGGCGCGTTTTTTTTCGAGGAACAGTTCAATTTTTGCTTTCTCACCGGGGAATAAGACTCGGAACGGAATCCTTTCTTTAACAAATGGGAGTTCTTTTATGCGTACACCTGTTTTCCGTATCAACGACTCATTATACATATCCCCGTTTCGGATACCGAGATAGCTTTGGAGGTAAACCGATGATATTTTCGCTGAACCGCGATTGATCACGCTGTCGATCCTGATAAGAATATTTTTTTGCAGATTCAAAGAGGCGGATAGAGAAGTTCCGGAAATATTTATACTGTCTAATTTTATTGAGGCAAAAGGGTATCCGTTGTTTTCGCAATAGGTGAGAATTTTCTCCTGTACTTTCCGTACCTCCTTGAAGTAAAGTGGTTTTCCGACCATTCCCTCAGCCTCTCTCCTAAGGAGAGGGGAATTTACTTCCCGTAAGATACTTTCATCCGCATTTCCTTTTTTTAGAGTAGCCCATTTGTATTGTTCCCCTGTTCTTATGGACACAATTGCTTTCAGCGAATCTTTCTCGTCTTTAGCCTTAGTCTCAATCGCTGCTGTTAAATACGCATTATCAAAAAGTGTAAAAAGAACATTTTGAATTTCCTTATCGCATTCTGTTTTTGATGCGAAAGATTTTTTGTAGGATATTTTATTGAGAATCTCACCGGGCTGAGTGGTCTTGATCTCCAACGTGAACGATTTTTGGGCGAAAACGAGACAGGGGAGATGAGACAAAAGACATGAGATAAGCAGCCAACGCTTCATAGGTTAAAGATACGATGATTGGCGGGAATTATTGTTTGCCCTTGTAAAGGGACGGAAACAGGATTTATCCGACAAACGCCTTCTTCAGATGAGAATACGCATCGGAGATATCATCTTTGAAATGCTCCCATTTTTTATCAGCCTCCTCATTTTTCGTCAGCCGGTTTTTTACGTCAGATAATTTTCTCAAAAGCTCTTTCTTTTTATCGTCAAATTCTATTCGTGTTTCCAGTCTGTTAAGCTCCCACCGCATTTTTAAAATATCCAACTTGACCCTGAATTTCCCAGCTTCCATCAGGAGTTTGGTGTAATATTCATTTGCTGTTTTATTCTTTTTGATAAATGCTTCAAGGTCGTTCAGCGCCTTTGTTATTTTCTTTTGTTGAACTTTAAATATCTCTTTGCTTTCAGCCTTTCCTAAGGACAATTGCACCTGTAATGTTTCAAGAAGCGCTTTCAACTGCGTGGATCGTTCTCTGGCGGTATCTTTTGCATCTTCCACACGAACCTTTGCCTCATTAACGTATTTGTCGAATTTCTTTTTTGCTTCTTCATACACATCACGCGCTTCGGCCTTTCCAAGCGCTGCCTGAAGGCGGAAATCTTCCAATTCTACAACGGCTTTTTTCAACCCCATGACGATTTTCTCAGAGAGAGGCGTTTTTTCAATTGTTTCCATAAATGTATTTGTTTTGTTCGGGCAAATATGTCTCTAAGAGCCATAATGTGGAATGATAATCGTCATTTTCATACCTGATGCTTATCAGTAGGCCGCTTATGCCATCGCTTCAATCGG
>SCSP01000251.1 GCA_004297845.1 Bacteroidota bacterium
CACAAGATGGTCCCGAGCGGAAACGCAAGGAGAGGTACCACGTTGGCATTCGGTTCTTTCGGAATAAAGGCAATGGAAACTGCATGGGTTACATCCAGGCAGATTGAAGCTGCCCGTGTTGCCCTCACCCGTCATTTGGGCAGAGAAGCGAAGGTTTGGATCCGTATTTTTCCGGACAAGCCGATCACTAAAAAATCTCCCGGAACACGTATGGGAAAAGGAAAAGGGAACCCTGAATATTGGGTAGCCGTAGTTAAAGCCGGAAGAGTAATGTTTGAAACAGAAGGCGCTACGCTGGAAGACGCAAAAGAAGCGTTCCGCTTAACAGGAGACAAGCTCCCTTGCCTTTCAAAGTTCATGGTACGAAACGACTTTTTGGCAACTGTGGCATGAAGAAAAAAGATTATTAATAACTATCAAAATGAAAAAATCGGATCTATCGCAAGTATCAACAAATGACCTTCAGGAGAAACTCAAAGAAGAAAGAACCGGATTGGATAAAATGTGTTTTACACATGCTATCTCCCCTATCGAAAACCCAATGCGCATCCCGTTGGCAAAAAAAACTGTAGCACGTTATATGACAGAACTTCGTAAAAGAGAATTAGCAAATAATAAAAAATAAAAAATATATAAAAATGGAAAGAGAAAATACACGGAAGGAAAAGATTGGATTGGTAACCAGCAACAAAATGACCAAGTCAATTGTTGTTTCTGTTCAGCGTCAAATCAAGCATCCTAAATACGGAAAATTCATCAAACGTACCAGTAAGTTCATGGCACACGATGAAAAAAATGAATCTAACCTTGGAGACACAGTACGCATTGTAGAAACACGTCCTCTAAGCAAAAACAAGTGCTGGAGGCTGGTAGAGATTGTTGAAAAAGCGAAGTAAAGCATGTACAATGTATAAAGTACAAGAAAAAAAACTAAAGGACATAATACTTAATACTTAATACTGGATTTATGATACAGCAGGAATCAAGATTGGTATGTGCGGATAACAGCGGAGCCAAAGAAGTGCTTTGCATTCGCATACTGGGAAGCACCAAAGGCGCTGCATCCGTTGGCGATAAAATTGTAGTTGCAATTAAGAAAGCAATCCCGGCAGGCGGAGTAAAAGAACACACAGTTCATAAAGCGGTGATCGTTCGCACAAAAAAGGAAATACGCAGGCAGGATGGTTCCTACATTCGTTTTGACGATAATGCTGCCGTGCTTCTTTCCGAAACAGACGAACTCAAAGGCACACGTATCTTTGGACCTGTTGCAAGGGAACTTCGCGAAAAACAATACATGAAAATAATCTCATTGGCACCCGAGGTGCTCTAACATTTTTTAAGTCATGGCTAAATTAAAGATCAAAAAAGGAGATACAGTGAAAGTGGTTGCCGGTGATGATAAAGGCAAACAAGGACGCGTATTGTCTGTAAACAAAGAAACATTGCGTGCCATTGTGGAAGGCATCAACATGGCTACCAAACACACCAAACCTACTGCAAAGAACACAAAAGGCGGTATCATTCACCAGGAAGCATCCGTACATTTGTCAAATCTAATGCTGATAGATGCTCAGGGCAACACTACCCGTGTGGGCAGAAGAATTGACGAAACCACTGATAAACTGGTGCGCTACTCAAAAAAATCAGGAGAAGCAATAAAATAACCAATTTGAAAATGAATTAAATTAAAAAAAATGGCAAAACAGAAGTCAAAAAAGAAACAGGCAGACAAAAACGAAGGAAATGAAGTTGTTTCGGGTCCAATATCTGTGCCTAAGAATTACGTTCCCCGTCTGAAAACAAAATATCAGAAACAAATTGTTTCTACACTTCAAAAGGAATTCCGTTTTACGAGCCCTATGCGCGCTCCACGTCTGAAAAAAATAGCTATCAATCAGGGCGTTGGAGATGCTGTTGCCGACAGAAAGATCATTGAAAGCGCACTGGGTGAAATGACCATCATTACCGGACAAAAGCCCGTTGCTACACATGCTAAAAAAGATATCTCGAACTTCAAATTAAG
This sequence comes from Bacteroidota bacterium, assembly GCA_004297845.1. GTDB lineage: Bacteria > Bacteroidota > Bacteroidia > Palsa-948 > Palsa-948 > Palsa-948. The sequence goes on from SCSP01000251.1 coordinate 2,027, forward strand.
AAAAGGAGTTGCCATTGGCGTTAAGGTTACTTTACGTTCAGACAAAATGTATGAATTTCTGGACAGATTCATCGCTACTGCCCTGCCCCGCATCCGCGATTTCAAAGGCATCAGTAAGAACGGATTTGACGGACGCGGAAATTATACGCTCGGCATCACGGAACAAATTATTTTTCCTGAAATTAATATTGACAAAGTGAACAAAGTGCGCGGAATGGATATCACCTTTGTTACCTCCGCAAAAAACAATGCTGAGGCACATGCATTACTCAGGGAATTCGGAGTGCCTTTCAAAAAAGAAGAAGACGATAAAAAAGGAAACAAAAAAGAGGAGATTATTCAAACAGTAGCTAGAAAAGACACTAAAGAAACTAAAAAGAAAGATTAAAATAATTCATACCTCATGGCAAAAGAATGCATTAAAGCAAGACAAAGAAAACGAGAAGCGCTTGTTGAGAAGTACGCTGTAAAACGCGCTGCACTCAAAAAAGCAGGAGACTATATCGCGTTGAGCAAACTGCCTCGTAATTCTTCTAAAGTAAGGCTGCGCAACCGTTGCAAAATGACAGGAAGAGCACGCGCTTACTCCCGTCAGTTTGGTGTTTCCCGTCTTGTATTCAGAGAATGGGCGTTGAATGGAAAAATTCCTGGTGTAACAAAATCTAGCTGGTAATAAAGTAGCCCCGACCCTAAAGGGGACAAAGGCAAAAGACAGAAATGAAAATAACTAAAAACAACAAACAGAAACACTCAAAATCCCTTTAGGGATTTAGGGCAACCAAATACCTCTGCTCCCTTTAGGGCTGGGGCAAACAAAAAAAGAAAATGGATACCATTGGAGACTATTTAACAAGAGTAAGGAACGCAATCAAAGCGAACCACAAGATCGTTGAAATCCCTGCTTCTGGATTAAAGAAAGAGATTACTAAGATTCTGAAGGACAAAGGATATATCCTTGACTACAAGATTGATCCCAACAAAGTTCAGGACCAAATCAAGATTGCTCTTAAATATCATCCTGCAACCAAGAAATCCGCAATCCGGAAAATTGAAAGAATCAGCAGACCCGGTTTGAGGAAATTCGTTCCTCTGGAAAAAATGCCCCGCGTATTGAGCGGTTTGGGAATTGCGATCATCTCTACTTCTAAGGGAGTAATGACAGATAAAGAAGCTAAGAAAATGAATGTTGGCGGAGAAGTTATCTGCTACGTATATTAATATAAAACTGAAAGAGTCATGTCAAGAATAGGAAAACAACCCATAACAATTCCGCAGGGAGTAACCGTTACGGTAAACAAAGGAACTGTTACTGTAAAAGGAAAGGTCGGTGAATTAACTCAGGCAGTTGATCCGGATATCACTGTAAAGGTACAGGACAACAATGTTGTGCTGGAGCGCCCTACCGAACAAAAACGCCACAGGGCTATGCACGGCATGTATCGCTCACTGATTGCGAACATGGTTAAGGGCACAAGCGAAGGATACAAGATACAGCAGGAAGTGGTGGGTGTAGGTTATAAAGCATCTCACAAAGGTCAGATACTTGATCTGGTTGTTGGATTTTCGCACCATATCATTTTCGAACTGCCGAAAGAAATTAAACTTGAAACAAAGACTGAAAAAGGAAGTAACCCTACCATCATTATTCAAAGTGCCGACAAGCAATTGATTGGACAGGTTGCCGCTAAGATCCGTTCGATCAGGGCTCCGGAACCGTACAAAGGAAAAGGTATCAAATTTACAGGAGAACAATTAAGAAGAAAAGCAGGAAAAGCAGCAGCATCTGCAGCAAAATAATATTTAATAACTGAACGATCATGAACAAACTTACTTTACGAAGGATCAAGATTAAGAAAAGGATCCGCAGCAGAATTAGCGGAAACAGTGAGCGTCCTCGCCTGTCTGTTTTCAGAAGCAATACAGAGATTTATGCTCAGTTGATTGATGATGGTTCCGGCAAAACAATCATTGCTTCTTCCAGCAAGGAAAAAGCGCTTGCAAAAGAAAAAAGCAAATCCAAACTAGAGAAAGCTAAATCAGTTGGAGCGGCAATCGCCAAGAAAGCTGTTGAAAAAGGAATTAAGGAAGTCGTATTTGATAGAAATGGATTTCTTTATCATGGTCGTGTTAAAGCATTGGCTGATGGAGCACGTGAAAACGGATTGAAATTCTAAATGCAAGTACAATGTACCGTGTACAAAGTACAATGAAAAAACAAAAAGAAAAAAACGTAATACACAATACTTCATACTTAATACTTGTATTAAATGGCAAAAGAAACAGTTAAACGCGTTAAGTCAAGCGAGATTGAATTAAAAGACCGCTTGGTTGGCATTCAGCGTGTGGTAAAGACAACCAAAGGAGGAAGAACATTCAGTTTCTCCGCAATTGTTGTCGTAGGTAACAGCAAGGGTGTTGTAGGTTACGGATTGGGCAAGTCCCGTGAAGTAACTGCAGCAATCGCTAAAGGCGTTGATGATGCAAAGAAAAACCTGGTGAAAGTTCCTCTTTTAAAAGGAACTATTCCGCACCTTCAATATGGAAAATTTGGCGGATCACGTGTATTCCTGAAGCCTGCTTCTCACGGAACAGGTGTAATTGCAGGAGGTGCAATGCGTGCCG
>SCSP01000252.1 GCA_004297845.1 Bacteroidota bacterium
CAATTTATGAACAAGGAGGGCGGTGGGTAATATTCATTTGTAATTAGCAGGTCAAGGTTTTAATTTTACATGTATTTTGTTTTGCTGTATTTTTATCACTACAACATCTTTTTCTTCATCAATAAAATCATCCTGGGCATGCACTTCCACTTGAAGATTGTTGATCAGCGCTTTGCCGACAGGATTCAGACGGGAAATAGTTTTTCCGGTATCTCCTGCTTTTACGGCACCTTTTTTGAGTGTGTTTGCTTTTCCGTCAATAGTTGATTGAACGCCCAATTTTTTCCATGCGTTTGAATTAAATGCCCAATAAACGGCAGCAACAGTAGCAACCGCAGCGCTGACTAATACAATCGTTCCAACGGTGGTTCCGAAATCTTTATAAGAAAAAAGGATGCCTACGATCATCAGGACAACCGCTATAAATCCAAGCACCATGCCGGGGACAAAGAGGATTTCGATTATTAACAGAAATAATCCGATCAGTATTAACAGGATGATGGCGGTGAGACTCATAATTTGGTTACCCCGGCCCTAAAGGGAGCAAAGGCAAAATGTTGTCGGATGTATTTTATTCATTTTTTTTGTCTTAGACCTTCGGTCGCTCCCGATAGCTATCGGGACTGCGGTTGTCTTTTAGGGTTTCTCCTTCTCCCCGTTAGGGGTTGGGGGTTATAGTTACAGGTTTCTTATAATATTTCAACGCCTTCGGCATGAATTTTTTAATTTCCTCGATCCGTTTTTCATCGCTGGGATGCGTACTGAGTATGGTGAGGCCGGCTCCTTTGGATTCTTTTGCCATCCTTTGCCAGAATGCCACCGTTTCGTGTGGATCATACCCGGCCATAGCCATAAAAACCAAGCCGAGTTTATCCGCTTCCAGCTCGTGGTTACGTGAATATGCGAGAACTCCGAGGCCAGCCACGTTTCCGTAGGATATATTGAAAATATCCTGCGTTTCTTTAGAGGTGCCCGATACTGCTATGGAAAGCACATTCCCTCCCGTTTCAAGTGCCATCTGCTGGCTCATTCTCTCGTTACCATGCCGGGCAATTGCATGAGCAATTTCATGTCCCATTACCACTGCGAGAGCCGTTTCATTTTGTGTAACAGGCAAAAGCCCGGTGTAAACCATCACTTTTCCTCCCGGCATGCACCAGGCGTTTATGGTTTTATCGTCTTTGGTCAGATTAAATATCCATTTGTATCCTGCAATGCGCTTTTTGTATTTTGCATTTCCTTTCATGAATTTCTCAACGGCTATCTGAACATTTTTTCCGACTTTTTTCACCAATTGTGTATTCGGGTCTGTATCGGGAACAAGGGGGTGCTGGGCAAGAAATTTGTTGTATTCAGCAAGGCTCATTTTCATCAGGTCCGATTCCGGAAGAAGATTAACCTGCCTGCGCCCTGTTATGGGAACTTTGGTGCAGGACAGAGCACCTACTATTATAAGGAATAAAATGGCAGATTTTCTCATAATTAAACAAAAGGAAGAATCATTCAATTGTTGCGGATAGACCCTTTTTAAGAAGGACTTCGCATTTGGGTTTCAATTCTTCAAACGACCCGCGTTTAACACCGCATTTTCCCGTGTTGTGAATCAGGTGCGCGCACTGAACTGCCTGTAGATATTCCTGCTCGCAAATTTCAACCAATGTTTCAATTACAAAATCAAACGTATTAACATCATCGTTGTGTACGATAAGGTCGCAGTGCTCAATTGCCTGTACTTTACGTTGTGATTTTGGAAGTAATTTGGTCTTCATTATTATGCGAAGGTACAAAGGAATAAAGACATGAATATCTATATTTTTTTCCTTATACCTTATATTTTATTTTACTTGTTTTTGATTATTTCAAGAGCCGCTGATGCAGTGATCTTTTTTCCGTCCTTGAATGCGATGACAAAAGCATCGCTGAGCCCGTTGCTTACTAATTGTGTTTTCAGGCTGTTTGCAGATTCATATTCCAGATACTCTCCAATGGTGTATACCAAAAGTCCATTGTCATCCCTGAAGGTTTTGATGCCCCTGTTTGAGTTCGCCAGCAACTTGTTTGCAATGGCAACGGGGACTTGCTCTTTGAACGCGCCAACCTGAACTTTAAATACAATTCCTTTGTTCGATGCATCGGTCAATATTTTCCCTGAAGATTCTGATGTGGTAGTGTCAGAGGGAACAAAGGTGTATTCCTGTTTGTCTTTTGCGAGAATTGAACTGCCTTCGGAATTAAGTATGGATCTTGCTGCCGATAAGCTGATACGCTTGCCATCGCGGTATGCGATCACAAAGGCATCTGAAATTCCTTTTTGTGCGATGTTGTTTTTAGCACGCACGGCTTTTGTCTCGTCATCAAATCGGCCGGTGGTATAGCGGATAAGACCGTTGTCGGTTCTCTCGCTGTTAAGAGGGGCAATGTCATAAAGCTGTGTGGAATTTACCGGCATGGAGAAAACTCCTATCTGAATGGTATAGAACAATCCGCTCACCGATTTTACGTCCGTGGCATTGGCAATGTTTGTTCCTGCTGTTGTAGATAAATTTACATTCGGCTGTTGACTGTCGCTTCCTGTTGTTGCCGGGCTGATCACTTCTCCGGATTCTCTCGCTTTCGCAAGCGCTTCATTCATGGATATTCTTTTTCCGTTAAAGAAGGCAACGATGAATGCATCCCGGTAACCCAGTCCGTTTACCCGGTTCTTGGCGTTGTTGGCGGTTTCAAATTTCTGAAAGAGCCCGGCAGTGTATCGTTTCAGACCCTGCGGGGTTGTTTCTGCACTGATGGGTTTAATTCCCTTGAAAAGATCCTGAGGAATGGGGTTTCTGAATGCTCCTATCTGTACTTTGAAGACCAGTCCTTCGGGCATGGGTGCGTCAATAGGGATAGGTTTTGTTGCTGAATAGGAAGCCCCGGAAAATTCGAGTTTGTCAAACAGGGCATCGTAATATTTAAGCGGTTCAGAAATATTCTCTGTTTTCGCAGCAGCTGTTTCATTTTTAACGGGTAGAACTCCGGTTTCCGTTTTTGTAACTGTAATTTCGGGTGTTGTGGTATTGGTTTCCGGAATAGTATTTGTTGTTTTTTGCTGCTCCGAAACTGCTGGGATACTGGCAGGTTGTGTGAAAGATTCGGTTTTTGTTCCGGAGGGTGTTGTGTTTAAAGTCAGCGTTTCTGTTTTATAACCTGTAGCTGTGCTTATCTCTTCGTAAGTTGCTTTGTCAAGCGATTGCATATACAGGTCCGATTCAACGCGCTTGGAATTGGACTCTGCTTCCGAATTTTTGGCAAGAGTTTTTATGGAATCTGCCCTTGCCTGGTTTTTTAAAGCGCTTTTATCAAGGATGCCAGAAAGATTTTGTAGATTTTTCCTTTCATTAGGGTCGTTTGACTTTGTGATCTGCTGAGATAATTCCTGTGATTCGCTAAACTGTTTATCGGCTTCTTTTTGAGCATCTGCCGCCTGTTTGAATTGTCTTTCTGCATTATTTTTTGCCCAATCCGACTCATTTTTAAGAGATACGAACCGGGTGTATTCGTCTTTATGGGCAACTGTAGCCGGGGGGATTGTTGACAGCTTTGTTTGGCTTGCTGCCTGACTTGTTTTAATCTTTGTTTCAGCAGGTTGGTTGGTTGGTTCAGTAGATGTGGTTGTGGCAGATGTAGTCGTAGTGTTTGTTGTTGAAGTAGGGGTAGTTGATTCTGCAGGAACTGTATTTGCAGCAGTTACCGTATTTGATGTAACAGCAGTGGTTGCCGAAGTTCCTTGTTTTGCTTCTTCAGGAGCGGCCATGGTGGTTGTTTCGGCTGGAGCGAGGTTGGCAGTTGCGACCAGTTCCGGCTTTTCGGCTTTGATCTTTGTTACTTCATCTGCAGATTGAATTGCCAAAGCCTGTTTTGCTTTAGACTCGTTTACGGCATCATCTGCTCTGCCCGGACTTCCGTCTTTTTTCAGCCGCTGGGATTCATCGTAAAGTGAAGCTGCCCAATCCTCATAGAGAGTTTGCTCTTTTACCTTCTTTTCATATTCGTTCGAGATAGTTGCATTTTCTGTAAGTTTCGTTTCGTAATATGAATTTATATTCTTAGTTCCGGTAATATTTTCAGGTGTAATTGTTGCAGAGGCAATTGTTTCTGGACTTACGGCAACCGTATTGGTTGCAGCGGTAATCGTGTTTGTTGTGGCAGGAGTTACAGAAGAAGCTTCGGCAAGCGCCTGCTGCAATTTTAGGTTGTCAACTTTGCTGCGGCTGTCAGCCGCTTTCTGGCGTTTGTCCTCAACGGATGACTGAAGTTCATATATTTTATTCTGAATCTGCGTTTTGTGTGTTTCCACTTTCGTTGATGACAGTTGTTTGTTCAGATCCGCAATTTGTTTATCTAATGAGTCTGTCCAGACCTGATAAACAACCGACAGGGTTTCTTCTCTTTCAAGTTCGTTTGGCTTTTTTTCCGCCTCATGCATCCGGTTGACAAATACATCCACGTAGGGAGATTTGGTAACCATCGGAGTGGTTTCTGTTGTAGCATTGTTTGCTGTCTGTGTAGTTGTTCCTGAAACAGCAGTGGTTGTTGCCGGTGTCGTTTCATTTACCGCAGTTGAGGAGATAGTCGTGTTTGAAGGAGTGTTTGCGGAAGCAGTAGTTGTTTCTGGAGATGATCCTTGAATTTGCTTCATCATGGATGTTGTCATCGCTGCGGTGTTCTTGAGTGAATCAACTTTAGACTGTTGTTGTAGTGCAGTTGCGTTGTACACTTCAGCCTCTTTCTTTTTTGTTTCCGCTTCCTTTTCCATTTCTCCCGCCTGCTGATTCAGGTTTTGCTTCACCCCATCGTTCTTTGTTTTTTCAGCTTCTGCACGAAGGCGCTTTGCCTCACTCTGAATATCTTCCACATCCTGTTGGACATCCAGGTACTTAGCCAGGGATTTGCTGGCTTGTGATTGCGTTGCAGCAATCTCCTTGCTCATATCAGGAGGGAAAGTAGCATCCAGCGCTTCGCTCTTTTTATCCAGGTTTTCTTTTTGGGCGAGCAGATCATTCATTTTGTTCTCATTTGCCCCCGTTTTGATCGCGTTGTCCAGATCTTTAGCGTATTTCAGCTCGGCATCTGCTTGTTGTTGCATGGCAGTTGCCTGTGTTTCCATTTGGTTGGAAAGTGTGAGCGACAGAGCAGATTCTTTGCCAGCTACTTCCGATTCTTTTTTGAGGATTGCTGCCTTATTTGACTCGGCTGTTTTTTCCTCCTGATTGGTCATTGCATCCGCTGTTTTCATCCTATCCTGCGCCTCGTTGTATTTTTGTATAGATAATTCGTTCTTCTGCCTGGACAGTAGTTTTGCAGTTTCAGAATTTTTCAGCAGATCATTGGCTTCTTTCTGAGTTTCTTTTGCATCCTGGTAAGCCATTTCAATGATGTCAGTGTTTGTAACAGGAGTAACATTTTTTTGCCCCCTGCCCTGAAGGGAGTTATTGGCATTGTCTTCCCCCTTTAGGGTGGGGGCATTCTCCTCAATAGCCACGGTAGTAATCTGCTCTTCTGCCGGGCTCACTTCAAGCGATGCTTTTGCTTTTAAGTAAGCAACTGCAAGTTGCAGGTCAGCGCTGTCAACCTGAGCGTCAAATTCATTTTTGATCAGCATCTTATCCTGTCCGCTCTCATTCATGAGCGTGATCTTCTGCTTCATCGGTTTTATTTCCTGCTGGCTGGGGATTACTACCAGTTCGGAAGATTTTTTGAATCCTGCCGATTCAACAGAGAACATAAATTTTCCTCCGTTGGGAAGTTTTAGGGTGTAGGTGCCGTCCGCAGCATTTGTATTGAACACGCCCACTACCTCATCCTTCAGTATCTTGGTAACGGTGATCGTTGCTTTTGCCATCCTGTCTCCCACAGTTTTTGTGAGTGTGCCGGTTATGACAGCGAGGTCGAGCGGTTTGCGGTCCAGTTTTATTTTGTAAACGGTGATGTGGCCATCCGGACTTTCCCTGCGTGATGAAAAATAAGCGCTTTTGTCCTCAGTGTCGGAAATAAAAAGAATGTCATCATCTGGGGTATTGATGGCGAAATCCATGTTTACCGGCTTGCCCCATGCCTGCGTGCCGTTATTCCATTCGCTTTTGAAAATATCATAACCTCCCATGCTGTTATGCCCTTTTGAGCAGAAATAAAGAGACTGTCCGCTCGGATGCAGGAAAGCATAATCCTCATCATACTTTGTGTTGACCGCATCGCTCACGCGTGTGGGTTTGCTCAATTCTCCATCCGATGATCGTGTTACATAGTAAATATCTCTTCCATTCTTCCCGTCTTCTCCGTAGCTGGAATAATAAATTTGGTTTCTGTCAGGAGAGAGGTACATCAGGCTTTCGTCTTTCTTCTTTTTATCGGTAGATGATTTCAGGTCATCGGGCTTAACGATGAGTTTTGCGTTGAACTCTGAAAGATTAT
>SCSP01000253.1 GCA_004297845.1 Bacteroidota bacterium
AATTCGAGGACTGCAAAAAGGCTGCCAGTTTGTCAGGTGTTCCGGTAAAGGATGTTATCAGGAAAGCAGAGGAAGAGGCGAGGAAGTGCTTTTTCTGAATAACGAGACCGTTTCACTTCGGTGCGACAAGAAGCTATGCTATGAATTGCCAATCAGCTACCCCTTCCATTTGGGGTAATCTTACCGGGATTTGCTGCCGCAGTAATGCAGTGGTGAAAAGCTCCCGGAACAATGTGAAGAAATCTGAAAATCCAATTCGGACAATTTGCTAAGATAAGGATGTAATGGAGAAGTTAAAATGAACCATCATCGAAGAGTCGTTAAACGGGACAAGCGAAACTGGATTTACACGCTTAAACCAAAAGGTACAAAATCAGGCTATAGTGGCTCGAATTACATTATAGAAAGTGGACATAAGATTTTCGGCTTAAAGGTGGCTCCTAAAACATCCATAATTATTCATGGTATGGAACTTGGTAAGCCCAATGCACTCCCCTATATGGGTAGAAACTCTGCAAAGAGGAACAATGGTGTAGAGGGTAGAGGATATGATAAAAAGCAAATGGCAACTGGTAATAAGTTGCATAGAGGTTTAAAATGTGCCTCAACATGAAAATGTGCTGACTTATCATTGGTATTTGATTGTGTGAACGAAGGTAAACCTATGAAAGCAAGAGATTCAATTACATCGAAAGATGAGAAACTTGCAAACAAGCAACTGAAAAACCAGTGGAGCAACATCGACTGGAAGGAAGTTGAGAAACTTGTAAATCGGTTACAAATCAGGATCACAAAAGCAGTAAAAAAAGGTAAATGGTACTTAGTAAAAAGGCTCCAATATATGTTAACGCATTCGTATTATGCGAAACTGTTAGCAACAAGAAACCCAACTCAAAATAGAGGCAAAAGAACGGCAGGGATTGACGGTGAAACATGGTCATCATCGGAGTCCAAAATGAAAGCCGCTCTCAGTTTAATTGATAAAAAGTATGCTGCAAAGCCATTAAAGAGAGTATATATCGAAAAATATGGGTCAAAGAAGAAACGACCTTTAGGTATCCCGACAATGTACGACAGAGCAATGCAATCGCTCTATGCTCTGGCATTAGAACCGATTGCAGAAGCAACCGGGGACAAGACATCATTTGGCTTCAGAAAATTCAGAAGCACTCATGATGCCTGTGAACAAGTTTTCGTCTGCTTGTGTTCGAAAAATTCCTCTGAATGGGTACTGGAAGGAGATATCAAAGGTTGTTTTGACAACATATCTCATCAGTGGCTTGTAGATAATATCCCGATGGATAAATCAATTCTGAAACAATTTCTAAAGGCTGGTTATGTATTTGAACGCCAGCTATTTCCTACAGAAGCAGGAACTCCACAGGGTGGTATCATATCACCAATCCTGGCCAACATAACACTGGATGGGATTGAGAAGATACTTGAGGATAAATACCACACAAATAAAAGTGGAAGAATAGATAGTAATCATGCTGCTAAATACAAAGTCAACTTTTCGAGATACGCAGATGATTTTATTGTCACTGCAAAAACAGAGGAAATAGCTGAAGAAGTTAAAGAATTGATTAAAGTATTCCTGAAAGATAGAGGTCTTGAACTATCTGAAGAGAAAACCTTGATCACCCATATTAAAGATGGTTTTGACTTTCTCGGATGGAATTTCAGAAAATATAATGGTAAACTTCTTGTCAAACCGTCCAAGAAATCCATTGATAAAATTACTGAAAAAATCAGTAACACAATCGATAGTGGAAAAACCTGGAAACAAGAAGTACTAATTGACACCCTCAACCCAATTATAACGGGATGGGCAAATTATCACCGTTCTGTTGTATCAAGTGAAATATTCCATAAAATGGATCATAAAATATGGAATATGATATGGCATTGGGCTAAAAGAAGACATCCTAATAAACCTAAACAGTGGATTGTCAGCAAATACTGGCATTCCTCAGGGAAAAGGAATTGGGTATTTTCTGAGGGAGACAAACAATTGAATCTTCTATCTGATACAAAGATAGTCAGGCATACAAAATTGAAGTTAGACATGAATCCTCACCTTGATAAAG
>SCSP01000023.1 GCA_004297845.1 Bacteroidota bacterium
AAAGCAGTTCCGGAAAAAGGGAAGCTGAAAATACCTTTGCAGCGAAAACCACTTCTTCAAAGGTTTGTGGTACACGAACTACGTCTTTTAAAGGGGTACGGAAGAGAAATAAAAGCAACATCTCGACAAAAATGACAACAAATGCAAGTATGGAATAGCGTTTTAACAAAGGTTTATTTTATGCCCGAAATTACATTTTTTGCTCTAACGAAAAACATGAAAATTGCTGCTAAAATGAGCGATATATTGTGTTCAGTTGTGCATTTTGTCAAAATACAGTCCCCGTCCCGTACAGCAATCCCCATGTATTGGTTCCAAAGGAATAGCTTGAGCCGATGTACATAATAAAATCTTCGCCTCTCCTGAGCATTATTCTGCCTGCAATGATAGGGGCGAACCGCACCGCATTTCTGGTAGTGAGAAGGAAACTTGCCAGAGGGACTATCTCAAATTCTAGTTTTGATTTTGAATTAATGCTCACCTGAAAGCATTTGAATTCAAGGCCAGCGCCAAAAGTAGGAGAGGCGCGTTCATTCACTAGTTGATTGTTAATCACGAACTGTTTGCTTGAAGTAGGCACATTAAAAAATAGAGGCAGCCTTATTTTTTTCTCCGGTCGGAATTCAACAAAAAACAAGATGGAGCTTGTGGGGATAACAATTGCTTGGTTGGCGTGCAGGTCAATTAACTGGCTTTCGGAAAAGAAAAGCAAAGATTGTCCGAAACTTAGCTCAAACAAATTGCCGGTCTTTGCGCTGTCAGTTTCTTGTGAATTGATGTTTGTGGATAATAGCGAGAATACTATCAGACAGGAAATTGCTATTGAATGAAATTTATTTAACATTATTTTTCCCGCTGACTTGTATACGAAGCTAAATAAAATAGGGGAGAGCAAAGGAGGTGTTCATAAAATTTGATCTGTGGTTTGTGCGAAAGATGAAATGTAAATTTTACTTCTTCACAGGAGCGGCAGTCTTAGATTTAGGCTTGGCAGCCGATTTTTTTTTCGCAACGGCTTTTCTCTCTTTGGTGGGTGGTTTGCATTTGTTGCAGGGTGTTTTTCCGTAGGCTCCTTTGGCTTTCCATAAAGGTATCGCTTCAAAATTCTTTGTATAAAGCTTGCATTTGTTCGTGTGGTAGGTGTTGCCTGTCTGGTTAACATAAACTGTTTGTGAGAAACTTTTAACCGATAGTAAAAAAAGAAATACAGAGAGTAATATCAGATGTTTTTTCATAACCCGGAATTTTCAATTGCTGTTTAATATTTAAGCAAATGTATAAAAAAAAATAAAATTATCAACTGAGATTATCTGTAATTTTGAAGGAAAATCAGATATGCAATAATTAAACATATATTTTTTGTATCTTTGAGCAAAATTATATTCTGAAGCATTTCTTTGATTTATGAAACTATTAACAGGAAAAGTTGCCATCATCACAGGCGCATCGCGCGGGATAGGCAGAGCCATTGCCACTAAATTTGCAGAGGAGGGTGCCAATGTGGCTTTCACATTTCTTTCTTCTGTTGAAAAAGGAAAAGAACTCGAGAAGGAGCTTGCCGCGCTTGGAGTAAAGGCAAAAGGTTTTCAATCCGATGCAGCCAGCTCAAAAGCCTGCGAAGAACTGGTAACAGCTGTTGTGGCTGAGTTTGGCGCTGTGGATGTGCTGGTTAACAATGCCGGTATCACCCGCGATAATCTTTTGATGCGAATGACCGAAGCCCAGTGGGATGAGGTAATCAACGCCAACCTTAAATCTGTTTTCAACCTCACAAAAGCCATCCAGCGCCCCATGCTGAAAGCAAAAAAGGGCAGTATCATCAATATGACCTCTGTGGTAGGCATTGAAGGAAATGCCGGGCAGTCCAACTACGCTGCTTCCAAGGCAGGCATCATAGGCTTTACTAAATCGATTGCACAGGAATTGGGTTCCAGAAATATCCGTTCAAATGCGGTGGCCCCCGGCTTCATTGAAACAGAAATGACTGCTTCGTTAGATACTAGGATAAAAGAAGGATGGATAGAGGATATTCCTCTCAGGCGCACCGGTACAACCGAAGAGGTGGCTGACCTCGTTGTGTTCTTAGCTTCGGATAATTCTTCCTACATCACAGGGCAGGTGGTGAGTATTTGCGGAGGGATGCACACTTAAAATATTCGAAAAGCGAAACGATACAAACAATGTGAACTGTGTTTTGTCGTTTTACTTCTTTTGATTTATGAATTTTTCTTTATATACTGATTACCCTTGGTGGTTTTTATTTTTCTGCATTCTTTCCGGAGCAGGATATTCCTTTGTATTGTATGGCAGGGAAAAGCGTTTTAATGAAACACGCAAATGGGTGAAGACAGCATTGGCTGTTCTGCGTTTTTTATCTGTAACATTCATTGCGTTCTTTCTGCTTTCTCCCTTGCTCAGAAATATTTCACGAACTGTAGAAAAGCCCATTCTCATTTTCGCGCAGGATAATTCAGAGTCGCTTATCTTCGGGAAGTCCCGACCGGGCGAGGATCCGTCTTCTGGCGGGGATTCAACCTATTATAAAGGAGAGTATCTGAAAAATATTTCCGGTCTTGTTTCTTCCCTGGCGGATAAATACGATACCAATATCTATTCCTTTGGCGATCAGATCAAAAACGGGTTTTCGTTTGACTTTAAAGAAAAGCAAACTGATATAGCTGTTCTGTTTGATGAAATTGAAACCAAGTTCTCCAACCGGAATGTGGGCGCGGTGATACTTGCTTCAGATGGTTTGTACAACAAAGGACAAAACCCGCTTTATGCTTCTTCTCAAAATAAGTTTCCTGTTTATACAATTGCACTGGGAGATACAACCATACAAAAGGATCTGGTACTTTCAAAAGCGCTGCACAACCGCATTGCCTATTTGGGGAATAAATTTCCTGTAGAAATTCAAATTGCGGCAAGGCAGTTAGGAACAAAAGTAAGTGTTTGTACTGTTTCAAAGGGCGAATCTGTCTTGTTCACCCGGCAAGTGATTATTTCGGGAAATAATTTTTCGACTTCTATTCCTGTCCATCTGGATGCAAAGGAGACCGGCTTGCAGCGATATACCATCAGACTTTCCGGTGTTGATGGAGAAGTGAGTTATTCCAATAATGCAAAAGATATTTTTATTGATGTGCTGGATGGCAGGCAAAAGGTGCTGATACTTGCCAGTGCCCCTCATCCGGATATCGCAGCCATTAAAAATGCGCTTGAAAGCAATGAAAATTATGAGGTGAATTCATTTACAACGGAAGACTTCAGCAAACCGATCGCAGATTACAACCTGGTAATATTGCATCAGTTGCCTTCATCAAAAAGCAAAGCAGAAAAAATCCTTGCCGATATCGACAAAGCAAATATCCCTGTGCTGTTTATCCTGGGCAGCCAGATATCTGTTTCCATGTTTAACAATGTGCAGTCAGAACTGAGTGTGCCTGCTTCAGGAGGAAAGATGAATGAGGCAACTCCTGTGGTGTCAAAGGATTTTTCTTTGTTCACCGTAAGCGATGCCTTGAGAAACTACTCTTCTAAATTTTCTCCGCTTCAGTGTCCTTTTGGGAACTATAAAGTGAATTCTTCTGTCTCAACTTTATTTAACCAGAAGATAGGATTGGTGGAGACTGAAGTACCGCTTATGTTCTTCTCCCAATACGGAGATCAGAAAAAGGGTGTTATTTGCGGAGAAGGGATATGGAGATGGAGTTTGCAGGATTTTTCGGAGCACGGCAATTCAACTATTTTTAATGAACTTGTTACTAAAACGGTTCAGTACCTTTCTGCAAAAATTGACAAGAGTTTGTTTCGGGTTGCCCTGAGCGGATCCGAAGGGTCAAAGAATAATTTTTATGAGAACGAATCGGTTGAGTTTGAAGCGGAAGTTTATAATGACAGTTATGAATTGATAAATGCACCGGATATAAGCGTAAGCATTATAAACAGCGATGAAAAAAGTTTTCCATTTACTTTTAATAAAACCGCCAATGCCTACAGGCTGAATGCGGGTCAGTTGCCTATTGGCAGTTACCGGTACGAAGCAAAAGTAAAAGTGGGCGCTAAAATATATACTGAAAAGGGAGAATTTGGTGTTGCCGCGTTGCAGGTAGAAACAACAAACACAGTAGCAGACCATCAGTTATTGTACGCTCTGGCTAAAAAGAGCGGAGGGGAGATGGTCTACCCGGATCAGGTTAATAAACTGGCTGAGATACTGAATGCCAGAGAGGATATTAAACCCATTTCCCACAGTGAGAAAAAGCTTTCTGACATGATAAACCTGAAGTGGATATTCTTTTTACTCTTATCTTTGATCTCGATGGAATGGTTTATGCGTAAAATTAATGGAGCATACTAATAGAATCGTCATTGCGAGCACAAGCATCGCTTGCGGCCGTAGGCAGAAGCAATCTCCTAATACAGATTGCTTCGTCTTCCCGAAACGGGATTCCTCGCAATGACGTATAGACACCTATGAATACACTTTTTATAATCATCATCTCGATCATCCTCTTGGACTTCTTCTTTGATAAGATCCTTGACTTTTTGAACCTAAAAACCCTCTCTCCGGAACTCCCCAAAGAGGCGGAAGGAATCTACGATGCGGAGAAATATAAAAAGTCGCAGGCGTATTACAAGGTGAATCATAATTTCTCCACATTAACCAGCGTAATCAGTTTAGCCGGTATGCTTGTCATGCTTTTTCTGAATGGCTTTGCTTTTGTGGATTCATTGGTGCGTGAATACACGCAGGATACCATCCTGATGGCTTTGTTCTTTTTGGGGATACTTGCCTTTGCCTCCGACCTTTTAGGAATGCCTTTTTCCCTTTACAAAACCTTCGTGATCGAGGAGAAGTTCGGTTTCAATAAAACTTCTCTAAAAACATTCATTCTTGATAAACTGAAAGGATATGTGTTGGCAGCAATTGTTGGCGGAGGATTGTTTGCCTTGATCATCTGGATATACCAGTCAACCGGACAATATTTTTGGTTGCTTGCCTGGGCAGTTATATCCTTTTTTACCATTTTCATTACTATGTTTTACACAACGGTATTGGTTCCTATTTTTAATAAACTTACTCCGCTTCCTGAAGGGGAGTTAAGAACCGCTATTGAAGAGTACTGCAAAAAGGTTGGTTTCAAACTCAACAATCTTTTTGTGATTGATGGCTCCAAGCGCTCGTCAAAAGCAAATGCCTATTTCAGCGGGCTGGGGGCAAAAAAGACGATCGTACTTTACGATACACTCATTGAGAAGCATACTACCGAAGAATTAGTTGCTGTACTGGCTCACGAAGTAGGCCATTACAAAAAGAAACATACGCTGACCGGAACCATTCAGGGCGTAATTCAGACAGGAGTAATGCTGTTCATCATGTCCTTGTTCCTGGGGAATCCTGAACTTTCAAAAGCGCTGGGAGCGGGGAAGGGAAGTTTTCATTTAGATATTATAGTGTTTGGACTTCTGTATTCTCCGCTTTCAGAAATACTTGGCATCATTTCAAATATTCTTTCCCGCAAGCATGAGTTTGAAGCGGATGCATACGCCAAAGAAACATACAATGGAAATGCGTTGGGTGCTGCACTCAAAAAACTTTCATCCGATAATCTCAGTAACCTCAAGCCTCATCATGCTTATGTGTTTGTGCATTATTCAC
>SCSP01000254.1 GCA_004297845.1 Bacteroidota bacterium
TTGGAAGTTATACAGTTACAGTTACCGATGCAAGCGGATGTACGCAAACACAAACAATAACGGTAACCTACAACAACACATTAACGCTGAACACCTCTTCCACTCAAGCGGGTTGCACGGTGAATAATGGCACGGCCACAGCAAATCCGGGTAATGGAGCCACTCCTTACTCATACAGTTGGAGTAATGGGCTGTCCACACAAACTGTCACCGGGCTTGCAGTTGGAACTTATACAATAATTGTAACCGATGCCAGCGGATGCACGCAGACACAAACGGTGAACGTTACACAAACATCCGGACCTACTGCAGTGATTACTGCAACGGTAATTAATATTACACTTGGTGGCAATACACAACTAACTGCCACTGGTGGCGGTACTTATTCATGGTCGCCCTCAACGGGATTAAGCTGCACCACTTGCGCAAACCCAGCAGCATCTCCATTGCAAACCACTAATTACTGCGTAGTTGTTACTGACGGAAATGGTTGCAAAGACAGCTCCTGTATAACTATCAATGTAGAAATGCCCTGCGGAGATATTTTTATTCCCAATGCCTTTTCTCCTGACGATGATGGAAGTAATGATTTGGAATGTGTTCTTGGCGGTTGCATAGAAACATTTCATATTGCCATTTACGACCGATGGGGAGAAAAAGTATTTGAAACCTCCGACCAGAAAATATGCTGGGATGGAATGTATAAAGGCAAAATACTCAACACCGCAGTATTTGTTTATTACATGGCAGCAACTTTAACCAGCGGAGAGAAAATTAGTAAGAAAGGCAATATTAGTTTGATTAGATAAAGGCCAGCTCTAAAAACTTTGCTTGACAATAGCCTAAAAATACACCTATTCGAAATACAATAAAATCAGGACTTACGCAAAGCTATTAAATTTTTAAAATTTAGAAACATTAATCTGCGAATTTTACCTAAAAAATGACTTTCGTGATATTTCGTGCGTAAGTCCTGAAAATATGAAAATAAAAATTATTTTTATTGCACTTGTGGGTTTAACTTTATATCCTGAACTTCATCCTTCAAACTGCTTTGCTCAAGGCACATGGGTGCAAAAAGCAAATGTTGGAGGACCTGTAAGAACGTTTGCCGTTGGTTTTTCTATCGGAACAAAGGGATATATCGGGACAGGAACGAGCGGCATCGCAGATTTCTGGGAATATGACCCCTCTGCCAATACATGGACTCAAAAAGCCAATTTCAGTGGTGGAGTAAGGTATGGCGCTGTTGGTTTTTCCATCGGAACAAAAGGATATATTGGAACAGGTTGTAACAATGGTTTCTCTGTCTTTAATGATTTCTGGGAATATGACCCATCTGTCAATACATGGATTCAAAAAGCCAATTTTGGCGGAGCGCCAAGAACATCTGCAGTTGGTTTTTCCATCGGAACAAAAGGGTATATTGGAACAGGATCATTGACATGTATGACTATATCTAGCATGGCGCAGGATTTTTGGGAATATGACCCATCTGTCAATACATGGACCCAAAAAACCAACTTTGGCGGTGCATCAAGAGGTTATGCGGCTGGTTTTTCCATCGGAACAAAAGGATATATTGGAACTGGTTTGGGAACTATTTCTTATTATAACGATTTTTGGGAATGGGACCAAGCTACCAATGCATGGACACAGATAGCCAATTTTGGACCAGCAAGATGTGAAGCAATTGGTTTTTCTATAGGGAACTGTGGATACATTGGGGTGGGTACTGTTTCTATTCCCACTGGTTCAATGGATGATTTTTGGAGATATGATGCTTCAACTAATACATGGGTACAAGACGCAAATTTTGGAGGGGGACTAAGAGAGGCAGTGGCGGCATTTTCAATCGGATGTAAGGGATATGTCGGAACAGGATGGGTTAATGATGCCAACCCTAAAACAGATTTTTGGGAATTCACTCCTGCATCTTCAGGTTCTTGTGCCTGCAGTGTATTAAGTATCAGTATTGCATTTGCAAACCCCTTATGTAGCGGACAGTGTATCGGCACAGCCACCGCAACTCCAACAGCCGGCACAAGTCCTTACACTTACAATTGGAGCAATGCACAAACCATTCAGGTGATCACCGGTCTATGTGCAGGAAATTATTCTGTCCTGGTAACAGACGCTTCCGGCAATACTGCAACGGCAAATATTACCATAACACAACCGGCAGCGATTACAACAACAGTTTCTTCAACGAATGCAAGTTGCGGAAATAATAACGGGACTGCAACTGTAAATGCAAGCGGAGGAACTCCGGTCTATACATATAGTTGGTCTCCCAGTGGATGCACCGCCTCTTCTTGCTCAGGTTTGGGAGCAGGAAATTATTCCGTAACCATAACCGATGCCAATGGCTGTACGCAAACAGCGACTGTTTCCGTTACTTCAACCGCAGGACCAACCGTTACCACATCTTCCACGCCACAAACATGCACACAGGGAGGAACTGCAACCGCAAACGCTTCAGGTGGAAATTCTCCTTATACCTATCAATGGTGCAACGGGGCTTCGATAAGCTCAGCCACCGGTCTTTCAGCAGGCAGTTGCACTGTGATAGTTACCGATGCCAGCGGTTGTTCAACCACCAGTACAGTTACAATCACTGCGAGCGGAAATATTCCGACAGCATCAGTAACAGCCACCTCTGCTTCCTGTGGAAATAATAACGGCACCGCAACGGCAAATGTAAGCGGAGGTACTTCGCCTTATACTTACAGTTGGAATCCTTCTTCTCAAATAACATCAACCATAACAGGATTAAGCGCAGGAAATTATACATGCACGGTTACTGACGCAACTGGATGCGCAGCGGTACAAAATGTTTCTGTTTCCGCTTCCAGCGCTGTCATTGCCGGTGTTTCGGCAACACCCTCTGCCTGCGGAAATAATAACGGAACTGCAACAGTAAATGCCAGCGGAGGAAATTCTCCTTACGCTTATTCCTGGTCATCCGGATACACCACTTCTTCCTGTACCGGATTTGCAGCAGGAAATTATTCTGTGACCATAACTGATGTCAATGGCTGCGCACAAACAGCAACGATTGCTGTTACGCAATCAGGCGGAGGGCCTGTTGCCACGGTTGCAAGTAATGTTACCATTACTTCAGGACAATCCGCAACTCTTACAGCCGGAGGCGGAGGAACTTACCAGTGGAGCAACGGCTCAACAAATAATCCGATTATAGTCACTCCTCCCGTTACAACCATTTATTGCATTACTGTTACCGATATAAATAATTGTTCCGATACTGCCTGTGTAACTGTCACTGTGGAAACAGAGCCCATTGACTGCGGTTATGCCGATGACCAGTTGTTTATTCCTGACGCTTTCTCTCCAAACAATGATACAAAGAATGATGAACTCGGAGTGTACTATCCCAATCCAGACTGCATCAAAGAATTTGTATTGATCATTTACGACCGCTGGGGAGAAAAAGTCTTTGAGGCGAATAATATTACTGCAGCATGGGATGGCACTTACAAAGGCCAACTGATGAACACAGCGGTGTTTGTATGGTACATGAAAGTAAGTTTCATTGATGGAAATGAAGTTGTGCGAAAAGGAAATGTGAGTTTAATCAAATAGTGTGCCTTGAAGTCGGTGGGGTGAAACACCGTGAACTGTTAGTCCCGATAGCTATCGGGAGATGGAGGTGCTGAGCGACAGGAAAAAGGTCCCGATGTAATCGGGATCAGGTAAGAATTAGTGAGTTGAACGAAAGTGAATTGCCATTGAGTAAAGCATCGTTATTATACATGAAACGGGATAAAATAGTACATTCTACAAGTGGTACAGATAAGAGATTTTTTGCAGATTTACAGATTACAGATGGCTGTTTATCTGAAAATCTGTGTGTATCTGTTATCTGTACCATATTTTTGAAAATGTCACAATTTACACCGCGCGTAGT
>SCSP01000255.1 GCA_004297845.1 Bacteroidota bacterium
TAATATGTCCTTTACCAACAATACTGTCACCTTCCCAGTGGCCGAACTGTTTTCTTCCGTTAATTACCGCCGGTCTGTCATGGATACTGACTCTATCGGGTATTCTAACCCTCTGAGATTGGCGACGTTCATTTAAGCGGTTGATTTTTTGATAAACTTCATCCAGTCAAACTTATGTTTCTTCCCAGTAGCAAGAGCTAAAGGTGACTTTCCTCTTTTCAACTTGTTTTTAGTGTTTATCAAGGGTTTGGAGCGGAAATTAACGACTATGAGATTGGTGATTGCCACGGCTGAGGCAAGATTTCTGATTCGCCTCATCGTCTTAAGCCGTGTATTGACGTAGGAGATGACGTTTTCAATAGAGTTGGTACTTCTTGGTATCTTTCTGCCATTCACACGAACAGTAAAGTGAGCAGTTAACATTTCCCAACGGGAAACAAGGAAGATGACAAAAGTCCTGTGAATTCTTGGATAGGCATAAATTGTATCCAGCAATTCTTGTCTTCCTTTTTCTGCCTGTTTTATTGTTTTAGCAAACAGCATCTGGTGAATCATTGACTCAATGCTCTTTCTTTCTTCAGAGGATAATTTGGCTACATACCGTTTCAGTTCCCTCTCCGCATGGACCACACACCACTGATGAGGAATACCTAAGAGCGGCGGTGATAGCTGTTGGGCTGGTGGGATACCCGGTCTTGGATACTTTCTTGTCCACTTGCGGTAGCCAAGAAGTGGCTTTTGTTTGCCTAAGGCAATAATTCCCGGTTCACCATCTGAAATAACTGCACGAATACAATAGTCACATAACTTTACTATCTCAATGAGTTTTCTGTAGTTCTCCTCTGTTTCCGCCTCACAAACCAACCACGCCACAATATCTAACGTGCCATAATCTATGGCTAAAAGAAGAAGGCATCTTCTGTTTAAATATTTGGCATCCAGGATAAGTATCCCGCTCCATTTATTTGCGGTTCGCAAACGAAGTGCAACACTAATCTCCACCGGATTCATGCATGAATTACCAAACTGATTTACCCAATTGGAAAGAGCACCGATTGATATATCTTTTCTTTCCTTGATGACCGCGTAACTTGATCTTCCCTGGATAAAATCTTTTACTGCTTCTTTGATGAAAACATCGCTGAAATGCTGTCTCTTATGGTTTTTGCGGAAAACAAAACTTTGCCGGCAATACCCACACCACCATCTTTGGACCTTCTCTGTTGTAATTTCCCTGATTGAAATCCTTTTTAACTGTCTTGTTCCGTTCCTGACTAATTTTCCGTTGCATGATGGACAATACCGTTTTTTTTAACATAACATTTTTCTCCTTTCTACACTTCAGTGCTTCAGTGTAAACACTGCGAGTGAGTTTAGCAAGATGAATAGATGATTACAAAGAGGAAAAACACCGTTTTTATCAACCGCTTAGATGAACACTACCCCTATTTTGTCACACCCCCGCATTCGCGCGGGTTTATTGTGATGAAATAGGCTCTTTTAAATTTTCGGCTTCTAAAAACTCCTTTCTATGGGACTGGTAGATAATTGAGTAGAACTCGATTTAGCATCTT
>SCSP01000256.1 GCA_004297845.1 Bacteroidota bacterium
GCCTTCTCTTTACGAGTGCGAAAACGGATTTTTGAAATTACGAGATAAATGTAGTAAAATAAAGAATGGAGGGGTAATATGAAGAAAAAGGTAATATGGTCGGCAATGTTGGTTTTGTTTGTTGTCTTGGTATTTCTTACTGGAAGTTCCCACGCGGCATGGGAATGTTATCAAAAAATGGTAATAACAGAAGAAATAGTTGGCAATGCTAATGCAAATACCAAATCAAACGCATCAAGCATGTATACTGCAGATGGTCACCTTCGTACAGGTATTGGAATTGCAACCTATCAGATGCAATCAAATAGAGATTTCAATTACCGCAAGCATGAGATGGTGAGATATTTCACGATATGTGAGGAAAACGGAAAAATTGTTTCAATAATCGAAAGAGATTCGAGGTAATCATGGAAATACCACAGATAACAAAGAAATATCCAGAATATCATATTTCCGACGGAACAAAGGTAAAGGGAGTTACAACCATACTGGGGAATATCGGTTGGGGCAAAAATGCCTTAATGTATTGGGCTTGGAAGGAAGGAAAGGAAGGCAGAGATTATAAGGAAACATCTAAAGAAGCATGTGACATTGGAAATGTCGCCCATTACTTGTGTGAATGCCACATTAAAGGAATCATACCAAACACAACATCCATTCCTAAGGATATGTTATTACAGGCAGAAAATAGTTACGATTCCTTCAGGAAATTCTTAGACACGAACAAACTATCCATAATTGATACGGAGATAGGTATAGTATCTGAGAAGTTAAAGTATGGTGGAACTATTGATTGTATCGCAAGGGACCCGAACGGGAAACTTCACCTAATTGACATAAAGACGTCCAACGGAATGTATGCTACATATCTTCTCCAGTTGGCGGCCTATGGAGCACTTTATATTGAAAAATATAAAAAAAGTATAAGGGATTACCACATAATTAGGATTTCCAAACAAGGTGGCATGTTCTTTCATTATTGTTACAGTAGCGAAAAACTTGCAATACCATACAAGGCATTTTTGGCTGCATTGAGGTTGGACGTTTGTAATTCTGCCATGAAAGGAATGATATAAGATGAAAGGAAGACCTCCAAAGCCGTTGCAAGTTAAAAAGCTACACGGTTCTCAAAAGTGCAGAATGAATTTGGACGAACCAAAAGCATTGGTATGTATCCCAGAGTGTCCGCCGGGATTAGGTAAGTATGGCCGGCAAGAGTGGGGTAGGATAACCACAGAACTGGAAAAACTGCAGATGGTGGCAACTATCGACTCTGCCGTACTGTATGGTTACTGTCATTCTTGGGATCAGTTTATACAGACATCATTACAAATGAAAGATGAAGGATACATAATCAAAACCGTAACTGGATTTATGCAAATCAATCCGTTGGTACGTGTCAACAATGAAGCCAAAAAATACCTTTTAAAGTTTGCCCAAGAACTCGGATTGAGCGTGATCCAGCGGACAAGGATTAAAATACCAGCACCAGATAAGGAAGACGAATTTGAAACATTCATCAGCAGTTAAGACTTCAAAAGGTGATAGAAGATTACCAAAGGTCATTGGACTGGAATATGCAGAGAAGGTTATATCTGGAGAGTTGATCACGTGTGAGTGGATTAAAAAGGCATGTAAAAGGTTCATGAGTGACCTTTCCCGTACAGATATCAAGTTTGACAATGTTGCGGCAAAAAAAGCGGTAACCTTTTTCAAGTATGTTCCTCATGTCAAAGGTGAACTTGGGGGAGAGCCAATCAAGTTAGAATTATGGCAAGAATTCTTCATTGGTAATATTTTTGGCTGGAAGAAAGGAGAAAATAGGAGATTTCGAGAAGTATACCTTGAAGTTGCGAGAAAAAACGCAAAAAGCACCATGCTTTCAGCAATAACGCTATATTCTCTACTTTGTGACAATGAACCGGGGTCGGAAATATATTCTGCAGCAACCACGAGAGACCAATCAAAGGTTGTTTTCGACATATCGTCACAAATGTTGAGACAATCTAAATTCATTAAAGGGAAGCTTGGAAATTACAAAACTTCGATATTTACCAATGATGGTTCAAAATATGAACCACTTTCGAGTGATTACAATACATTGGATGGAAAAAATGTGCATATGGCCGTAATTGACGAACTTCATGCGCATAAAAGCCGTGATCTCTATGACGTCATAAAGACAGCCACAGGATCGAGGCGGCAACCGTTGATTGTGTCTATTACAACAGCCGGATATGACAGGCATAGCATATGTTACGAGATGAATCAGTACACGAAACGAGTATTGGACGGTACAATACAAGATGATACTTTCTTCGGGTTGGTATATACCATTGATGATGGAGATGACTGGAAAAATGAGAATATTTGGGTGAAATCCAATCCAAACCTTGAAATATCTGTCAAAATCGATGATTTACACCAAAAATCTAAACAAGCCATAGAGATACCATCGTCCTTAAATTCTTTCCTCACTAAACATCTGTGTGTGTGGACAGAATCCTTTTCCCGTTGGATAACTAACGAGGCGTGGAATGCTTGTAATGGTACCGTTACAACAGAAGAACTGATTGGCCAAACTTGCTATGCAGGTCTTGACCTATCAACCACACTGGACGTTACAGCTCTTGTGTATGTATTTCCATACGTTATTCCTGGAAAATTGGCAATATTGTGCAGATTTTTTATCCCCAGTGACAATATGAGGAAAAGGATACAAAGAGATAGGGTTCCTTTCGATGTTTGGGTTAGAAACGGATATGTGGTAGCAACGGATGGCAATATCATAGATTACGAGGAAATATTGCGCCAGATCAGTAACGATATGGCAACATATGACATACGTGAGATCGCATTCGACAGGTGGGGCGCAACAAAGATAGTACAATCGTTACAGCAAATAGGATTTGATAGCTCAAAGGATACTTACGATAGAAAGTTGATAGACTTTGGGCAGGGCTTTGCATCTATGTCTACAGCAACAAAAGAACTGGAAAGGTTAGTTCTTTCAGGGGAAATCATTCACAATGAAAATCCTGTATTGAAGTGGATGATGTCCAACGTGGTAGTTTCTCAAGATGCGGCTGGAAATATAAAACCTGACAAATCTAAAGTAGCAGATCGTATAGATGGGGTTGTTGCCTTGATAATGGCCATTGATAGATGTAGTAGGGCCATTGGAGAGGAAAATTGTTTGGTAACATTTGTGTAATGGAGGTTAAGGAATGAGAAGATTCGTAGTGAACGGAAATGTGATGGCCGATGGTGAGGGAAACCTCGCATATATTGTTGCTGAAATAGGTGCGAATCACCAGGGCAACATAGAAAAATGCAAGGAAATAGTTAGGATGGCGATAAAATCAGGAGTTGATGCCGTAAAGATGCAAAAGAGGAACAACAAAGAAATGTTTCATTCTTCAGTATATAATTCACCATACGAGAACGAAAACTCATTTGGTGCAACCTATGGTGAACATCGGGAGAAACTGGATTGGTTCGGAGAAGAAGAATACCTTCAAATAATGGATATTGCATGTGAAGGAAAAATACATTGTTTTGCGACTCCCTTTGACTTTGATAGTTTGTACTTTTGCCGTGAAATGAATTTTCCTGTAATAAAAATTGCATCATGTGACCTAAAGAATACGGCATTGATATCTGAGGCATCCAAAGGAAATGCATCCATGATCATATCCACTGGTGGTGGAAAAATTGAAGATATAGAGAGAGCCTATAGATTGGCAACCGTAAAGAAGAAGGAATGTGAAGTAGCCTTATTGCATTGCGTATCAAAATATCCAAACTCAGACAATATTTCATTGAAGCAGATTGACATGCTAAAACATAAATTCCCTGATAGTATAATAGGTTTTTCTTCACATCATCCTGGACTTCTTCCTATTTATGTGGCATATTGTCACGGAGCGAGGATATTTGAGGTGCACGTTACGCTAAATCGTGCTAATAAAGGAACTGAC
This sequence comes from Bacteroidota bacterium, assembly GCA_004297845.1. Lineage (GTDB taxonomy): Bacteria > Bacteroidota > Bacteroidia > Palsa-948 > Palsa-948 > Palsa-948. The sequence goes on from SCSP01000256.1 coordinate 3,981, forward strand.
AACCCATTTTCACTGGAAGAAGGTGGTTTGTCAAAGCTTTGCGAAGACATAAGAAGAATACCAGAAATGGAGAAGGTGAGGACGATATGTGATGATGGATTCGTACGGAAATTTGGTAAGGCCATATATACCAAAAGGGACATAAAAAGTGGACAAAGGATCACCGGTGATGACATATGCCTAAGGGCACCCGCGGACAATGATGAACTTCCAATTTATATATGGTGGAACAGGTTAAAAAGTGGTAAATTAACAGCAAAATTAGACATATATGGGAATACATTGTTAACAAGAAGCATGATAGCAAAGGAGTACAGGTAGATGAAATCAAAAACATTTAAGTGTGTGAAAGTATTAATGTTAGTGCTATTATTTTTAGTGGCGCGTAACTCTGCATATGCATTGGGAGTACAGGTTTCTTATGTTGAACCCATCGGGAATGTAGATGGGACAACTCTAAGTGACCTTTCCTTTTGTACTATCTACATTGACAATTTTAAGGTCGTTGAAATACCAGCAACATCTCCATATGGAGGGGGTTCTGGTAAAAGTCAAATCGATATACCATCAGGACAGCATACCGTATACGCTACGGCTACAGATACATCGGGGAACGAATCGGGGAAGTCGGAGATAATTCAAGTGTCCATACCTGCATTAATATCGTACCCAATGTATCCTACAGATGTCGGGGTATTCTTTTCTTTATTGCAGAATGATAGTTTTGAGAACGGAATAAGTAGTTGGTACGCATATTCTGGGGGCACATTTGGATTTAATGCGGAATCGCCTGGCTTCAATTCAAATCGTTCCGGATGTGTCACACTTGTGAACTTGAGTTCAAATATGCAACTAATGCAATATGGGTTTTCATTGGAAGCCAATACAAAATATTTACTATCTTTTGATGCAAAGTCAATTTCCGGACACGACGTTGCCGTAAGTGTCATAAAACATACGTCTCCATATAATAATTACGGATTATCAGGAATTGTAGCAGACTTATCCGCTATTTGGAAACATTTCGACATGGAATTTACAACTACTGGTTTTTCAGGAACAACTTTAGATGTTAGATTAATGTTTTGGTTTGTGCCGTATGCTACTACTGGAGATAGTTACTTTTTTGATAATGTTATTTTAAGTAAAAAACAATAAACTAAAAGGAGGAAGTTAATGGAATTGTTCGATCTTTCAGGTAAGGTAGCAATTGTAACCGGGACATCTGGCATCTTAGGGCCAATATGGGTCGAAACATTGGAAGATGCGGGATGTGAAGTCTTCCGTATAGACATACCAACGTATGACGTTACGTCTAAACATGATGTATATTTGGCCAAAAGGGAGTGTATCTATAGGTATGGGGGTGTTGATATAATCGTCAATAATGCTGCAATTGATACGCCCCCTGGGAGTGTATCATCATTCTTTGGTAATTTCGAGGAAATAATGAAGGTAAATATATGCGGAGCTGTAAATATTACGGAAATCTTCTTGCCGCATATGGGACAAGGCGGAGTGGTAATTAATATAGGGTCAATCCAAGGAAATATTGGAGCATGTATCGAAAATTATGAGGATGGTTTTGAAAAACCAGTTGGATATAACTGCTCAAAGGCTGCATTAATTCAACTCTCAAGGAGCATCACGACACAGTATGGTAGGTACGGTATTAGGTCGGTTACAATTGCATTCTCGGCATATGATAGCGGGAAACTTCCTAAAAACTTCATAAAAAGATTCACAGAAACCATCCCATTAAGAAAAACAGTATCGAAAGAATCATTGCAAACTACACTCTTATACGCATGTTGTTGTCCTGACCTTGCCGGAACTCAGGTATTGGTGGACAGTGGATATACGGCAAGATAATATGAAATGCAATAGAAACCTACACAATGGATATAAATACGGAGGATATATAGCATGGTAAGAAATATAATATGCGTATCGGACTTGCATTGCGGTTGTCAACTTGGACTTTGTCCGCCCAATGTAAAATTGGATAGTGGTGGAAAGTATAATGCGTCCGATCTCCAGAGGAAGGTATGGACGATGTGGAAGTATTTCTGGAAAGAGTGGGTCCCGGTTGCAACCAAAGGTGAACCTTTCGTCCTTGTTGTAAACGGCGATGCCATAGATGGAAATCACCACGGAAGTACCACACAAATTTCACACAATGACAACGATCAAGTTAGTATTGCGGAAGAAATTCTATTTCCAATTGTGAACAATGCGATGTGTGAAAAGTATTATCACATTAGAGGTACAGAAGCCCACGTTGGAAAGTCAGGGCAAAACGAAGAAATGTTAGCAAGAAAACTTGGAGCCGTACCAGATTCAAAGGGAAACCATGCTCGTTGGGATTTATGGCTTAAAATGTCCAAATCCCTAATACATTTCACCCATCACGTTGGATGTACGTCTTCGGCAGCATACGAATCAACGGCAGTGTACAAGGAGCTTGTCGAGGCATATAATGAAGCTGGTCGCTGGGGAGATCGTCCGCCAGATTGTATCTGTAGATCTCATCGACATCGTCAGATGGAGATACGAGTACCAAATAAAAATGGATATGGAATCGCATTTACTACGCCAGGTTGGCAATTGAAAACGCCATATACATACCGCATAGGGCTTGGCAGAAGCAGCACTCCCCAGATAGGCGGATATCTCATTAGGTGCGGAGATGAAGATACACTATATACAAGATTCAAGATATGGAAAATTGAGAGAGAGAAGGGGGACAAGATATGAAGAAGTCTATTTCTTACGGGGAATTGATGGCGGAACTCGACAAACATCGATATACAAAGGAAGTGGTCCTAACGAAGGAACAGGTGGAATTCATGTTGAAATGTAGAGAAGGTAATCGTTGTGTGTCATTCTCACGTATGGCGATACTATGGGAAAGGTTAGGATGGGGAAAGGTATGTCAAGCAACACTATACAATAGATACCAAAAGTTGAGGGGGTAAGACATGAAATTCAGGACGATAGCAATGATACCGGCCAGGAGTGGCAGTAAAAGGGTGAAAAATAAGAACATAAGAATGTTGGGCAATCATCCATTGCTTGCATATGCCATAATTGCTGCCCAAAAAAGTGAAATATTTTCAGACATAATCTGTTCAAGTGACAGTCTTCAATATTTGGGGGTTGCAGAATATTATGGAGCAAAAGCAATCAGAAGACCATATCCCATATCTGACGAACTCGCATCCGACAAACAATGGGTGAAGCATGCATTGGAATATATGTGGAAACTTGGGAAAGTTTATGATGTATATTTCATTTTGCGCCCAACAAATCCATTCAGAACAGCTGGAACCATATGTCGTGCATGGGAAAGTTTTAAAGAAAATCAACCATGTGATTCCCTTAGGGCGGTTAGGGTAGTTTCTCAACACCCTAACAAAATGTGGCGCATTGCTGCCAATGATATGGGAAAAGAAAGAATGCAACCATTGCTGAGTGATAAATATCAAGCCTATTTTGACATGCCATATCAGGCATTGGACACCATATTCGTACAAACAGGGGCATTACAAATTGGTTGGACTGACATGGTAATGAATGAAAACACTCTTAGTGGGGACTATATTATGCCATTTTATATGCCGGATGGTGAAGATTTCGATATAAATACGGAAAACGACTGGAAGTTGGCAGAGGCGATGTACAAGGTGAAAACATGTTCAAAATGATAACAGACACAAACATCGAAAAGTATAGGTATGACACTATATACACAAAAGAACCAGAAACGATTGCATGGATAGACAGCTTTGAGGATGACGGAATCTTCGTGGATATTGGTGCAAACGTTGGTGTATATAGTCTATATTGTGCATCGAGGCACGATGCTATCCAGGTATATGCATTTGAACCATTGCACAAAAATTTCATGGCATTATGCGAGAATATTGAAATAAACTTTTTCAATACCATCGTACCTGTTCTAATGTCACTTAGTGATTACGAGGGTGAAAGCATAATAATTCCAAAGGACGAAGAAACTGGAACTACGGCATACCTGGAGAAGTACGAGAATATAAAAAAATATGCCAAATACGACATAACAAAGACAATGAAACTTGACAACTTTCACCTTTTTGGGTTTAGAATTGACAATGTAAAATATATAAAGATCGACGTGGATGGTTGTGAGGATACAGTATTGCGTGGGATGGATAGGATATTGCTAAACGGAAATGTGGAAAGTCTACTAATAGAAACCGTAAACGTAGAACGTATAAAGTTATTGATGTATTGGTATGGATATGAAATAGACCAAACACATAAACACACACCAAACCATAGCGACGTTAGAAGAATAGCAAATGGTATACCAGAAAGAAATATAATTTTTAAGAGGAGGGAAACAATAAATGAATAATGAAGAAAGGCGCGATAAGTTTGTTTCGGTCAATGGAATCGGATGTGGGATGCAGGAACAGATCAAGGAACGAATGTCAAGAGTGCCTTGTGATGTTGGTATATGCAATGATTGTTCAAACGTAGAATGCGTAATGGACGACCTTGGCCAGATAGGCCTGCTATATTGTGATCATCACAAAAGGTCATTAAACACAAAAAGAAAAATAAAAACATGCACGGGTTGGGTCAAATATGGCGATCAAGGTCTGAACGCCATGAAGGAAATAGCGTGGGTAGTTGATGTACCAAACGTAATCGGGTTCAGAAAGGAAAAATAAAAACACTTGATTCCAACCTATTTTTTTGCTATGCTATATCTGTGAATATATTCAGAGCATTGATGTCGAAACTTGAAAGACGTTCGGCATCAATGTCATTGTCTAACATGTTGGGTATTCCTGCGTCAAGAATATCTCCTGAATCTGCAATGAGACTTACGTCAGTTTTTGCTTGTGTGCGTGTTCTTGCGGAAACGATTGCTGGTTTACCATTGCAATTGTTTAGGAAAACTTCAATAGGCAAGGATATAGCAAACGATCATTACTTATTTCCTATTCTTCATGATTCTCCCAACGATATACAGACAGCCTTTGAATTTCGAGAAACAATAATCGGGCATCTCTGCCTTAGAGGAAACGCATACGTTTATAAAGAGGTTACAAGTTCAGGGAAGGTTAAATCCCTTTTCCCATTGAACCCAGCGAGAATGCGAGCTGAAGTAACATCCATGGGAATGAAATATACATATACAGACACTAACGGAAAAGTGGAATATATTCCGTCTGAATATATATGGCACGTGCGAGGGTTTGGGACTGATGGTTATATAGGACTATCTCCCATTGCGATGGCGGAAAAATCCATAGACATAGGGCTTTCCGCGGAAAACATGGAGGAAAAATTTCTTTCAAATTATGGTAGGATGGGTAACGCGATAAAGTATCCGGGAAGGCTAAATCCCCAGCAACGCCAGGACTTACTTGAGTCATGGAAAAAAAATATAACTGGGGACAATGCCTATAGCCTATCTCTTTTAGAGGGTGGAGCTGAATTTCAAAATGTTGGAATTTCAAACACTGACGCACAATTTATGGAGCTGAGAAATTTTCAGGTAGAAGACATAGCGAGAGTATTTCGAGTACCATGCATTCTTATAGGGCATTCGAATAACACCAGTACGTATGCAAGCGCTGAACAGTTCATGTTGTCATTCATCACACATACAATTCTTCCATATTGTGTCAGAATAGAGCAGTCAATATCAAAAAACTTGATTTCATTGTCAGAAAGAGGTACAATATATCCCCAACACAATCTCGAAGGATTAATTAGGGGAAACATTGAATCTCGATATAGGGCATATGCCATAGGTGTGGCCGGTACTTGGTTGTCACCAAATGAGGTTAGAGCAAGAGAAGACATGAATCCAAGAGACGGTGGGGACATGTATCAAAATCCAAATATAACAATCAAAGGAGCATAAATGACAATAAACAGTGTAGGCAAACGAAATGCAAATGCACAGATATCCAACGGAAATGTTGACATGGGTTCAGGTTGGAGTTTTTCTGCATCCGATGGTAATGCCATTCTTGGAGAAAATAAAGATTGGAACAAATATGCCAAATGGTTTCTCGCAATTAATAGTGACTATTCTGAGGATACGAAGGAACATTATGGATATCCATTCGGTAAAAATGGAAAAGTATATAGAAGTGCAATTATAGCGATCAAACAACGATCTGCGGCACAGGGGGAACAAGACATCTATGGAGCGGCTTCTAATTTACTTGACGCTATTGACAAAAAACGAAACATGGCCAGCTGTATGGAAAAAAGATCGTTTTCTTGTGAATTCAGAACTACGGAAGAAGGATGTTTGGAAGGGCATGCTGCAATCTTCAACGCAGAAACTCGTATAGGAATATTTAACGAAACAATTCTACCAGGTGCATTTTCTAATGCAGTGAATGATGATGTTCGGGCACTTTTTAATCATGATCCAAACATCGTACTGGGTAGAAATCGTTCCGGAACGTTGCAACTCAATGAAGATTCTAAGGGATTGTATGTTAAGATATTCCCGCCAGATACGCAGATTGCACGTGACATTGTGACCTCCATAAAACGTGGTGATATATCACAAATGTCTTTTGCATTTTCAATTCTTTCAGGGGGAGAGGTGTGGGATCTTACAGGCGATGTTCCACTAAGAGGCATTAAAAAAGTTAAGCTTTACGATGTGTCTCCTGTAACATTTCCTGCATATGAAAATACGGACGTAGCAGTCAGGTCTCTTGATGTGTTTAGGGCTGAAAACATAAATGAAATACCAGATGGAACAGAAAAAAGGGAAGTGTCCTACTTGGTAGGGCTCGATTTATTGAGAAGAAAAATTCAATTATTTGAAAAGGAGTAAAAAATGGAAAAAGAAAAGGAAAGCATATTGAAGGAAATGCGTGGAATGCTTTCAGTATGTGAAACCGAAAAGCGTGGACTTACGCCAGAAGAAAGCAAGGAATACACAGGGCTTGAATCTCGGCTCGATATGGTCATGAAGTCATTGGCAATCAGAAAAGAAGAAGAAGTCATAAATGCAAGATCAAAAGAGGCAACAGGAAAGTCAGAATTCGAAAATCTTGGTGAGTTTCTTCATGCGGTTGTATATAGACATAACGATGCAAGACTTGCCGGCGTTGAATGCCGTGAAATGAGCATGGGAGAAGGTGCTGGCGGTGGGTACATGGTTCCAAAAAAATTCATGCCTGAGATGAAAAGTGTATCACCTGCTGGAGTCGTTGTTAGACCAAGAGCTACTGTAATACCAGCGGGAGACCCGCCAGATGCAGAATTGGAACTACCAGCACTGGATCAGGGATCGGCGCAGAATATGTATGGTGGTATCGTGGTAGCACCAACGGCAGAGGGAGCAACAAAAAACCTTACGGACATGAAAGTCAAGATGGTAAAGTTAACTCCCCACGAAGTAAGTGCCTATATGGTTTGTACCGACAAACTCCTCAGGAACTGGCAGGGTGCTAATGCGCTCATTTCTCAGCAGTTCAATCTTGCCATTAACGGATGGGAAGACACGCAATTCATTACAGGACTTGGTGTTGGTGCACCATTGGGAATCATAAATAGTCCTGCAAGGATTGAGAGAACACGGGCGGGAGCGAATGCAATCGCAATCGCAGATATAGATGCCATGTATGCAAGGATCAAGGAAGGTGGTTCATTGGTTTGGATAGCGTCTCCTACGGTTAAACCGCAACTAACTGGCTTGGTAGATGCAAACAATAACAGAATATGGACGCCTATAGTATCAGAGGCTATACCATCTACACTATATGGTATACCTATTATATTCAACGACAGGTCACCTGCACTTGGTAGCAGGGGCGATCTTATACTTGCAGATTTGGGTTACTATCTAATCAAGGATGGTTCTGGCCCATTTGTGTCGGCATCGGAACATGTATACTTCACAAGTAACAAGACCGTTATCAAGGTATTTTGGAACGTAGACGGTGCGGCATGGTTAACGGAGCCATTAGGCTTAGAAGGTTCCGCAACAAACACTATAAGTCCGTTTGTTGTATTAAAATAATAGAAAGGAGAATGAAAGATGAATAGATTTAGTGAATATTCAAAAGTAGACCTCGCGATCAGCGATACGACTGGATCAACCTCGGAAGTGGTCAGTCAATATTTTGATATGTCAGGGTACGAATCGGTGGATTTCTTTGTAACTGTCAATGCTCCACTTACAACGACAAATTCCACGGCAATTAACCAGCTTAATGCAAGGATTCTTCAGTCATCGAGTGCCAGTAGCCCTGCAACAGTAATTCCAATTACAAGTGCAACTGTAACCGTTGGGTCAACAGCCGTAGGTTGCGTGGTTGGAAAGGTGGCGGCCTTAAGGTTATTGTTCACAACCCTTGATACCGGCGCAACGTTCAGTATCAACGGTGTTCAGTTCGGCGCTAATTCCACTGGAAGTGCGACATCTACGAGTGGATATTTTGATTCCACAGGCGCAACAGCCAATGCAACGGTTGCCTCTGAAAGGTTTAAAACACTTTTCAATACTACGTATAGTAGTACACTATGCGATAGTTTTGTAGCGACTACCGATGCAGCTGGAGCAATTATACATATTTGGCCAAAAGACCCAGGAACAACATACCTAACTTGCACCGGAACAACCCTCGTAAATGCTGGATTTAGGGCAGTGGCACACCTTGGGTGTAGGTCTATGCACCTAAATAGTACCAACCAGTATGTTGCAGTGGCAATCAACAGTTGCACAACGAAACTTCCCTTCAGTGCTATTTGTGTACGTAGTGGTGGAAAATTGTCTCCTGTTGCTCAGAAAAGTATAACATCCAAAGTAATTGGCAGTTCAAACGTTTAATGCGGACATTGGGGGCGAACCTTTTCGCCCCTGATACCTTGGAGGGGTAATGGAAAAAAACTTTGAGGAAGAAAAATTAAAAAGATGGAAAGATAAGGTTTGCATTGTTGGATGTGCAGATTCGAAAGTTATAGTCCCGTTCAGTGATCCTGAATACGAATTTTGGGGCGTAAACAATCTTTATGGCGGAACACCCATTAAGGGGTCTCATTATGATAGATGGTTTGAAATACATACCATAACATCCAGCGAAAAGGGCGGACAGAAAATATATGAAAGACGTTGGAATCCTGTCTTCAGGGGACAGAAGGTGAATGACTATGTCTTCGATCTCGCAAAATTACCATACATGATATATATGCAGCATCGTTGGGAAGAGATTCCTAACTCTGTAGCATACCCAATAAACGAAATCGTTACAGCATTTGGTCGATATTTCACCAACACGATTTCTTACGAAATTGCTCTCGCAATTATGATGGGATACAAGACTATAGCTATTTATGGCGTAGACATGGCGGTGGGAACAGAATACGAAAAACAAAGGCCCAGTTGTGAGTATATGATAGGTATAGCCAGGGGTCTTGGCATAGAGGTAATAATACCAGATGAAGCAGACCTGCTTAAGGCACGTTTTCTATATGCCTTCGAAGAAGTAAAACAAGGTGCATGGGACGCAAAAATGGACATGATACAGAAAGGTATGTCAGAAAGGTTAGCACAGGCTCAGGCAGAACAGAACAGAAAAGCAGTGGAAGTGGAAAGATATAACGGTGCTATAGCTGCCATCAGGGATATGCAAAAGATTTGGGGCAACTTCAATAATTAAGAGAGGAAAAATGTTTCTTATTTTGACGTCCGAAAGTACAACAGAGCTATTAACTATGGATGAAATCAAACTTTTTCTTCGAATATCAACGTCCGCAACCACGGAAGATGCACTATTATCTGCACTTTCCATTGTAGCGAGGAAAGAAGTGCAACAAAAGATATGCAGACAATTGGTTCCGGCAAAATATGAATTGAAGTTGGACGATTTCCCTGGAGAAGAAATAATACGCATGCCATATGCACCAATGATATATACGGGAACATCGGACGTAACAATTACATATCTGAATGGCACTGGTGTTGCAACCACGTTGCCTTCCTCGGACTATACAGTATCATACACGTCAGAACCTGCAGAAATATATCCCGAATATGAACATGAATGGCCAACGGACGTGGTAGACAGAAGGAATGCTGTATCTATTTCTTACAGGTGTGGTTATTCCACGAGTAATCCTGTTCCGGAAAATATCAAGACATGGATGAAGATGCGGATAGCTACACTGTACGAAAATAGAGAAATGATATCGGAAACGAAGATGTCCGAGATGCCCGGTAACTTCATCGATGGACTTTTAGACCCATATTTGGTGACAATATGAAAATTGGTCACATGAGGGATATGGTCACCATACAAAAGTCAACTTTTACTCAAAATTCGCATGGTGAAGAAATACAGACATGGGCGGACTACATAACATGTTGGGGAGAGATAATACCAACCGGAGGTAGAGAAGTATACCAAACGTCAATTGAAAAAGCCTTCGGTGACTTTGAAGTCGCTATAAGGTATACATCAAGTGAAATATCTCCTAATATGAGATTATCTCTTTCCGGGCAAACATACAATATAGAATCTGTAGTGGACATTGGTAATAGGCACAGAGAAATACACATGACATGTAATAGGGTAATATCGTGATAGTTGAAATCAAAGGATTTGATGAGGTAAGAAAACGCTTAGATGAATTTCCTGAAAAATTACAGAAAAAAGTAGTAAGGCAAGGGTTAAAGGCGGGAATTAACATAATTGTAGACGAGGCAAAAGCCACTGCACCTGTGGGGTCAATCTACTGGAATAAGGGAAAGTCCCCAGGAACACTAAGGAACGCAATAACCAGTAGGGTTGCAACAAAGCGGGGACAGCCAGCAGCAGTAATGCTTTTAACTCACGGAAAAAGTTCACGTGGTATTTTTGTAAAAAATGACGCATTTTACTGGAGGTTTGTCGAGTATGGACATGCCATGATAAGAAAAAACAAGAAGACAGGTAAGGTAATGCCGATACCGTTCTTACGTACTGCTATTTTAAAAAAGTGGCAGATGGCGGTTGAAAAAGCAAAGGAATATATAATACAAAGACTTGATGAGGGATTGAGGTAAAAATGTATAAAAAATATGGTAGGTATGCAGATGCGATTACTTTAATTTCAGGCGCAACCACCACTATAATTGGCGGTGGATATAACCTGGATGATTTATTTGAAAAATTTACTTTTGTAGTTAACTATGCTGGGGCGTCACCAACCGCAGTGGTAATATCGCTTGATGGATCGATAGATCAAACAAATTGGGTATCACTTGGAAACACAACCGACGTTAGTACAACGGCAGTGGGGTTTGCCTCAGTAAATAGATGCGTCTCATATATTAGAGGCAATATCACGGCTTGCACAATAGGTGCATGCACAGGTATAACTTGCAAGTGCGTTGCATCGGTATAGCGAATGGGAATACAATTATTCGACAATACTTGGATATCTGACGGTATTCCAACATTCAAGGGTGGATCGTACTATGGCACACAATGGCACGAATTAAAAGGAAAATACAATAGGACAGGCAGTACTTCTGGATATCCCGTAGGTGTTAGTTTGGGAAATTCGTTGCTTCCGGTAAATGCTGAAATGAAAAGATGCTTATTTTTAGACAATGGAACTATAAATTACTACACAGATGCTAACGACTCTACCTTGAAGTTAGGAGGCGGTGCATCCACTTTGACAGGAGCAGACGGACAAGTAATGGTGCAGATACCGGCCTATTATTACAGGTATAACTACACAGACAACGTACATACATGGGAGATATCACCATATCCACTTATTGGTTTTACCTTGCATCCTGCATTCATAAAAAATAATTCTGCAGTTCCACATAGATATATTGGAGCTTATGAAGCCACGATGTACGATGTATCAGCAGGAATTTATACAGATGGCATCTATCAAACCGCAGTCTCATGTGTATTCGCAGATGCTGATAGTTCTATGACAATCGCATCGAGAACAGGAGTGTTTTCACTGCTGACTGTTGGAGACAAGATAGTAGTTTCAGGAACTACAAATAATAATGGCACGAAAACAGTAGCAAGTTTAGTTTCAGCAACCAAAATCACAATTTCCGAAGCAGTCGTCGGTGAAACCGCAGCTGCAACAGTAATTGAGACTGAAAAAGATTGGACTGCAACAACTGGCGACAAACTATGTTCTATATCAGGAAAAGCACCTATCAATTATGGGACGAGAGCTAATTTAAGAGCAGTTGCTAAAAATAGAGGTGCGGGATGGAGACAAGAGGATTATGATTTAGTTTCAGCAGTTCAATTACTTTATCTGGTGGAATACGCTTCATTCTACTCACAATCAGTTATCGGAGCGGGATTGACAGACTGGAGTACGGCATGGGTGGGATACAATGATAATAATCCAATAAATAATACAGGGCTGAGCAATTCAAAAGGAAATACTACCTTCAACCTGAGTAAGGGTGACGGTGTGGTTGGCTCATACATGACATACCGTGGTATTGAAAACTGGTATGGACACTTGTGGAAATGGGTTGACGGAATAAATATTAACAATAACATTCCTTACGTATCGAATAACGATACACAATTTGCTGATGATACTACAACAAACTACACTGCACTCGGAGTAACTCTCATCAATGCAGATGGATGGCAGAATACTTTATGTCAAATAAGCAGAGGATTCCTGCCCGCTTCTGTCGGGGCGACATCGTCAACAAAAATCACGGATTACTGTTATCAAGCGAGCGGTTGGCGGGTTGTCATTCTGGCCGGCGGCGCGTCTATCGGTGCGGACGCTGGGGCGTTTTACGTGGCTATGGCTAACGCTTCGGGCCTTGCGTATCGGCATCTTTCCGGTCGGCTTGCCTACTAATTATACATAATGGAGAATAAAAATGCAAAAAATAACATCAGGAATAAGCGACACACAACCTAACAAGATCATGAAATCAAACAATATGGCACAGTACCTGGTAAACGTAAATAAGAAAAATATCACAGACCCATTCACACAAAAAATAGAAACAATATGGGCATATGATTATGTTGAAGTCGACAAAATAGTAACAGCAAAAAAGGTTGCCGATAAAATATCCGAATGCGGTATAATAACAAGCGACACAATCGTAGGTACTTTTGCCGATAATACAAAAGAATATATAACACAAAGGCTTGATAAAGGGTTGAAATAGCATGATAACATGTGGACAAAGCAACGATAACGTCCCATGTTTTATGAAATCAAATAACAAAACCTAGGTTTTAGTGAATATTATATCCAAAGACATAATAGAACCCATCACAGGGCAGAGATTAACCGTTTATTCATACGACTACGTCGAACTTTCTGAAATACCAACAAAGGAAAGAATAGAAAACAAATTGGCTGAATGTAAAATTATAACGACAGACATCATCACAGGGAGATACGAAATAACACTGTCGAAAGTGAAGAAGGCATAATATGTCAAATTTTCTTGCAGGATATAATTACCGAAAACTTCACACCATGAATGGTAGTGCTGGAGCAACAACGGGATACGTCGTAAAAATAAAAGTATCCAACGAGGCTGGTAGTGATACCGCAGATACAGTATACCTTAACGGGAGGTCTTTAAACTTTCCATACGACGTGACATTTACATCCACTGACAATACGGAATATAATTTCTGGGTGGATTCGAGCAATACTTTTTATGTGAAGGTAAATGAGAACCTGGAAAGTAATGTGGATATGTATATATATTATTCCAATTCCACATCCACGTCTAATAGGTCGAACGGTGCAAATACTTTTCTGCTTTTTGACGACTTTAACAATTATTTCTATACTTCTACGGGATTAATAACCGAACACGCAATCTTAAAAAATAACAAACTATACATTTCTGCCGATGGATTGTACATCCTCAATGCTGACACAGGTGTGGTATTACATGCTTACACCGCAGGAACACAGGCACAGTGCGCACCTGTAATAGATAATGCAGGAAAGATACACATAATGTCCACAGCAGGATCGTGGGTTAAGAAATACGACGAATCTACAGGACTTGAGCGCACCACAACGTTTACATTGCCAGATTACGAAACATTAACTTACGACAGTATCAACGACAACATCATTGTCCAAACAACATCCGGACTAAAAGCGATAAAAGCATCCGATCATACAACCGTATGGACAAATACTGATGTTACTTATGTCTCCGCTATGTGCCCATCTGCATTAATCGTCGGCAATTGTGTATACGCACAAGATGACAGCACCGGTAAAACAGTTAAGGCACTCCTCACTACAGGTGTGACTCAAGCAAATACAACACTCAACGTAAATGCAGGATATGCAACCTTGATGTATGACATAGATCATAATTACGTATACGCATTTGCATATACTGCGCATACGGTATATTGTCTCAACGCTGATACACTTGCCACCGTATGGTCTAAGGACGTATCAGGTGCAGGATATACAATAATGCGTACAGGTAATTATCACAATAATGTGCTATATGTACCCTTCAGGAATTCTTCTTCTCCATATCAGTCAAAAGTAGTAGCGCTGGATGTTACAAATGCTGGTAATATCCTTTGGACAAATACAACGTCTTACGATGCAAATGCTGATGCGTTGAATGGGATCATTGATGATACATACCTCTACATTCCGACATATGATTATTTAGATGGAAACTACAAAAAAGTAATGATAATAAAATTATCGGATGGTAGTCTTTACACAACCTATACACAGATGGGAAACTCATCCTGCGCTGCCTTGTTAGCTTCTGGCGGTAGAATATATTTAGGGATGTATGATACTAAAATATCTCAAATGATAAAGATAAGGAATGGCGGAACGGTAGGCGATTGCGAATATAAAGGAAACACATACAGAACAGGATATGTCTCAGGGGCACTTAGTGGAGATTTTCTCGCAGACTATGGGTCTCAATGGAACAATGCAGACAGTTTTGAGGTTAACAATGGTACTCTTTCGAAATATGCTGCTAACATTGGAGCTGTAAAAAAATACATTACCAACGCCAGTACCTTTGTCTTTCCGTTGGCAATCGAAACGAGAATGAAGGTGGGGTCAGACTGGAACAATGAAGATGGATGGAACTTTGGTGTATCCTGCGATAGCGCGTGGGCAAGTAAAGGTATGTTGTGTGGTCACTATCGAGACGCATCAAGTAATTATATTGGTGCATATGTACCCTTTCCATTTCCAGTGCTTGTTTCTACATCCACTGGTATAGTTGCGGATACTTGGTATAAATATACATTTTTGTGTGGTACAGCATCCACAACACATGATTTTTTAAGTGTAAACGATGCGACAGTATTGCAATTTTCCGGAGGATATACAACAACAGGCAAAAACATATTTCTATTTACAGGGAGAAATTCCAGCAATAGCGACTACACATCATACTTTGACTACATACATGTCCGTAGATGGACAGACCTCGAACCTACCCATTCAATTTGGGGTGAGGAGGAGAAAACATTCAAAACACGTTCTCCGTTTACAAACAAAAATATATTACAAAACGCAGGCAAGAAAATAAAAACAAGCATTAACATTGCACCTAAGAAGAAAGTATGGATATAGGCGAAAGAATCTTCTCCTCATTAACAACATCAACTGTCATAACTACCATTATCGGCAATAGGATATATCCATCTATTGTACCGCAAGGGTCTACATGGCCGTGTGTAACATATCAAATGACGGATGATGAAAGGATAATGTCCCTTTCTGGATATACAGGTCTTAGGCATCCAACCATACAGATAGACTGTTACGCTGTAAACTATACAGCAGCAAAGGATTTGGCAACGAAGACATCAACAACGCTATTGAATACAACCTATTTTCGTGCTATATTAACGTCAGAGATAGATACTGTGGAACACCTTAATGACGAAACCTTACTAAATAGAATATCAATTACTGCATCATGTTGGTATCAGGAGTGAACAAAGATGATAGATACAGATATTAGGAATCTCATACTTGTAATGGTTCTAACCTTTTCAATGCCTGCAATTACGTGGTATTTGATTAAGAGGGTAACATCAGTCCTGACAAACTCAATAGACGAATTGAAGCAAAAACTTGACAAGTATGTGGAAGTATTACTTGTAGAATATGTACGAAAGACGGACTACATGGAAGATCAAAAAGCCATTAAGAAAACAATCGAAAGGATTTTCGATAAGATAGATAGGTGTAATTAATGATCATAAAATTTCTTTCAAAGGTAAAGCCTTTCTTTCTTCCTATTGTAATTGTTTTCTGTGGGCTTTTTATATGCTATCATTATTTCAATATTAAGGTAGATATTCCTACCAAAGAATATACAAAAGCAACAATACCAAAGGAAATACAGAAGATACCAAAGGAAACAATTGCAATTAAGTCCATAAAAGTATATAACAAGAAAGACATATCTAAAAAAATAAAATTACCAAAAGATATAACAGAGGATGAAGAGGAACAAGTAATCTCTGCGGTTAAGGTAAAGCCACACAATGGGGAAACCAGCGTGGTAACTACTGTAAATATGGAGACTGGAGAAAGTAATACAATTACAAGACAAGAACCTCCAAAACTATTCAGCCTGAAGCAAGAAATAGAAATTGGCATGAGATATGGATATACAACGCAAGGAAAGGAAATTACAATATATGGAAAATATTCTCCTATAAGAATAGGAAAGTTTCATGTAGGAGTATATGGAGAAGTTAACACAAGGAATGTCGCCAAGATAATGGCAGACATATCTTACAAATTTTAACGGGGGATAATATGGGTACAATGATTTTAATTGCAAGCCTTCTGATCGTTGGTGGTGTAGTCGGAATTCTGATAGGAAGGAAAAATTCCAAAAAGGTAGAAAGTTGTGTTTGTAAAGGAAAGGAAATAGTAGGGGAAATAAAGAAATGAAAGCCTTAAATCTACCGAGCGGGTCAATACGTGCAATAGTCCTTCTTACGATTTTATTGTCTTTTTTGATGCTTGTTTTTGCTGTAAGAAGTGATCTTTTGATAGGCTCTCTTGTTTCCTTGGTAACGATGGTAGTAAAAGAATACTTTCACACACGTGAAAAAGATAATAATAAAGGAGAATAAAAATGGCACTCGAATCGCAGGGAGTAATATGTTTTTTTAGCACAACCACATCTGGGAGTACGGCAGCAGCAGCTATCGTAGGTGGTGTTAGTGGTTTCAATGGCCCCAGTGGTGCAGCCAACGTAATAGATATCACAAGCCTTCAGTCTACAGCAAAGGAAAAATTGATGGGTCTAAGAGACGAAGGAAAGATAACCGTAGACGTATATTTCAGTGCTACAGACGTGGCACAGACAAAGATGAGGGAATGCAGGGCAAGCAGGACAAAGTGCAATCTTGGGTTAGGATTAACTGATGGATCATCCAGTCTCATTGCCCAGCAAGGATATGTTACCAACTTTTCTATTACAGGAAGTGTGGATAACGCCATAAAGGCATCCATAACTTTCGAGATCGACGGTCCAAGCACGTGGTCTACCTTCACAAAGTAATGGAGGTGTAATATGGCACTTCAAACACAGGGAGTCAGTATTCGCAGAATGTCTACTACCGTTGGGAGTACTGGTGTATTTTCAACTAACACAATACTATGGGATTCTACATCTAAGCAAATTAAGACTTCGGGTGTGGATTCCTTTATTGTTGCAGGTTTCACCTCAGGAATGCGAATTGTGTCAAACTCAAGTAATAACTCGAAGATATATACAGCGGCTGCAGTTGCGGCAACAGCAATCACGCTATATGAGCCATGTGTTGCACAAAGTTCGGGTATTACTATGACTATTACTGGTAACAAGTATGAAGAAATAGGGAGTATTTCCGGTTTTAATGGTCCAAGTGGAGCGGCCAATGTAATTGACATAACGAGTATCACCTCTACCGCAAAAGAAAAATTGGTTGGTCTCAGAGATGAAGGAAAATTAACTCTGGATTTGTATTTGGACACAACATCCACGGCATTGCATCGAGCCCTAAAGGATGACAGGGCAAACAGAACCAACAGAATGTTCGACATAAAATTCTCAAACAACTCTACTGTTGCGGGGACTCAACCACTTGGAATTAATTTTGATGCTTACGTTACCAATTTTTCTATTACGGGAAGCGTGGATAATGCAATTAAGGCATCAATAACACTTGAAATTAGTAGTGCTATAAAATGGATAGAACAAGTCCTATAAAATGGAGGGTTTATGTTAACAAAGGAACAGATTTTAGATTCAAAAGGTAAAAATTTCTTTGAGATGGTTGTCCCTGAATGGGAAGGCAGCGTCAACGTAAAGATAATGTCAGGAAGAGAAAGGGACAAGTTTGAACAGGACATTATGGAACGGAAAGGAAAAGAAATCACTGTAAACATGGAGAACTACCGTGCAAGACTTTGCGCAATTTGTATATGTGATGAAGAAGGCAGACGCATTTTCAATGACAAAGATGTTGCATTACTTGGCGAAAAGGAAGGTAATGTTTTGGATCGCATTTTTAAGTTTGCACAGAAGGTTAACGGACTTTCAGAAAAAGAAACGGAAGAAATAGAAAAAAACTAACAGCCAACCGGGGAAGGTTTTTCCGTCTCTGGTTGGCTAAAGAACTTGGGATGACGGTGTCCCAATTACTTGACAATACAAATAGCCACGAATTAACTGAATGGGGAGTCTTCTTTAGGATGATAAGTAAAGAACAAGCCACAGAAAAAAAAGAAGAAAACGTTTCTGAGCAGATTAAAAAAAGTTTTATGGCTTATGGAAGGGGACCTGGAAAATGAGTGAAGTAATCGAGAAGCAATTTGCCTTAACAAGGATGATACCGAAACTTTTGGCAGAAATTCATGATAATGGATATGAATGTACATTTGGAGATGCATGGGCGCGTGATGGCCACATGAAGAACTCTTTGCACTATATTAGATTGGCCGTAGATATAAATCTTTTTCTCAATGGAAAATATCTCACCAAATATGAAGATCACGAACAATTTGGTATTTTCTGGGAGTCAATTGGTGGAACATGGGGTGGCAGATTTGGAGACGCAAACCATTACTCGATCGAATACGAAGGGCGTAAGTAAGTATGGCATACGCAGGTAGTATAATTGTCGACATGGTAGGCAACTTTGCAGAATTCATTCGAGGAATGAAGAATGTGGACAATTCCGTACAGTCAACTCACCATAAAATACAGGAATTTGGTTCAATGTCCGAAAAAGTGTTCAGCCGCCTTAAGGACGTTCTAAGCGTTGGCGCTATAGTAGGAGCATTAAAGAGTACAGCAGATGCAGGGGCTGAATTCGTAAAAATGTCAAGAGAAGTCGGAATGTCAGTGGAGCAAATATCTGCCCTGAAATTTGCTGCAGAACAAAGCGAAACTGAAATTGATACTGTTGTGCGCGGACTTGGTATTTTCAGCAAGCATCTAACCGCAATAGCATCTGGAAGCGGAAAGGAAGCTAAGGAAGTTATAGATCAACTTGGTGTATCCCTTAAAGATGCAGGAGGAAAAACAAAGTCAACACATGAATTATTTCTTGATATGGCTGGTGTTTTCTCAAAAATGGAAGATGGTGCAATAAAGACAGGTACGGCCATGACATTATTTGGAAGAAATGGCAAGGAAATGCTAAATATTTTTGCCGAGGGAAGGGGCGGGATTGAAGAACTCGAAGCGAAAGCAAAGTCTCTCGGAGTAACGATGTCAACAGAAAGTGCCACATCTGCAAAGGACTTTGAGGACAATATCAAGGAATTATGGTCGGGAATAAAGGGGTTAACCTATACACTTGGAAACGATTTAATTCCAGTCCTATTGAAATTCTCAGCCACAGTAACACCTATCCTACAAGCACTCCAAAGTGCGCTACATTGGTTACTGAACAATATTATCATGCCCTCTATCACTGGTTGGGAGATGCTTACCACTGCGGCAAGTGGATTCTTTCAAAAAATGTCCGGATTCGGCAATTGGGTATTATCAGGTTTTAAGGGCGGCCTTAGTGGTTTCAATGACCTCATGCAATCGATAGACGATACTACTACCAAGAAAATGACAGACATATATAACAAATGGCAGTACGGATTAGTAGAAGTAACAAAAAAGCAACCAAAAAAAACACCATTCGAATTTATAGATGAACCAAGCATGAAAGGAATGGAAAGCAAGGCAAGGGAAATAGAAAAGTTATTGAATGAAATATCGTTGGCTGGAGTAAAAGGAAAAGAAAAGGAAATCTTAGCGGTAGAACTTTGGTATAAGGAATCCATAAGGAAACTTAACGATTATAGAAAAGAAGTAGAAAAGACAAAGGGAAGCATGTCGCTCGTGGACAATGCTACCATAAAGGTTGAGGAAGAAAGAAACAGAAGACTACTGGAAGTTAACGAAAAATACAACAAGGAGATAATATCTAAGGAGATAGAACTTCTTGGAGAAAAAGTTAAAACTCTCACAACATGGAGAGAATATTTCAAGTCTTGTTATGATTATGCCATCGGAAAGGTAAAGGAATATAGAGATATAGCAAAGAGTGCCACAGAGGTATCTAAAAGTATCACTGATTATCTTACAGGCAAAAATGCTGCAAAATTAACTCCATTCGAGGAAATGAAGAAAGAAAAGGATACCTTTTTCGCTTCTCTTAATAAGGCATGGAAAACGTCAGGTCAAGACGCCATAGATGCCTCCATGAAAGCATTTGAGGAAGGAAAGGCTTTTATAGACAAATATGAAGGTGAAGGGTTCAGTACATTGTTTGACACGTCAGATGTTTCCTATAACCTGGAGAGGTTATCTTCTCACCTTGATGCCTTGTCAACGTCAAATGATATGTTGGCAAATTCATGGCAAGCAACTGCAAGCCAATACGTTGCAGACATCCAAAACATTGATAATTGGATATCGGTATTGGATGAAAAAATAAAGGCACTCAAATTATCTATTGAAACAGCAGAGGCTGTTCAGCAGGTTGCATCTGCAAGGGCTGCTATAGATGCAATCATGCCAGACATCATGACAAAAACTATTGTTATAAATACGGTTAATACTGGTGGGGGAGGCAGTGTTGGAAATATTACAACAAGATCATCTTTCGATGTAATTATGCCGAGTGAGCAAGGGGCTATGTTTCAACCCGAAACTGCACTTTTTCCCATGTCTCAGCCGGAAGCCTCATACGCCTCAGGAACGCCATATGTTCCCAAAACTGGTATATATCAATTACACCAAGGTGAGGCGGTAATACCTGCTTCCCAAAACAAGACAGCGTCTACTATTAATTTCTCTCCATCGATAGTGGTAAATGGGTCAAATGGTTCCGGCATAGCCTCGGACATTGATGCACAGTTGGCAATACTATGGAAGGGAAACAGGTCTAAATTGAGAAAGGAAATGGAGAGATGATACGCACAGCAAACATAAACATATTAGAAGGATCAAGTGTGACCATATATGCCGGCAGAGAAAGTACTGCCTTTCCACTATATCGCACTTATGATAGGGATATAAACCGCAACGCAAAGATCTTACCATCCACTGTAGGATCGCCAACAGTTCCCTTGACGGAAGTAAGGATTAACACTACAAGCACTAAAAACGTAGATATGTTAATGTTCCCACATGGACACAACTTAAGTGGAATGGAAGTATATCTTTGGGGGTCTACCAATTCCAGTTTTGCAGGATATACGGTAGTTTCAACCTTCACTCCTAATTCAACAAATTCCACTGGAACTACATTTTCTGAATGTAATTACCCCTATTGGTCAATACACTTTGCAACTACCAGTGCAACAGTAGAATTAGGGGAAATCTTCCTAACCAAAACATATACATGGGAAAGAGACCCAATAGTACCTACGGGTGCAATTGACGATGTCTTCAACGTGGAAAACTTACAGACCTCTGGTGGGTATGATCGTTTCCTTGAGATGGGTACTGCAAAAAAGAAAAGAACATATCAGGTAATCTGCGAAAATGCACAGGCAACCTCGATCGAAAGCTTGAATACAAATTGGGGCGGTAAGAAACCATTCTGGCTATATGATCATACAGGCAAATGGATATATGGAAAGCTTTCTTCCCCTATAAATGAAAGATGTGAAATAAAGGATCAACTTTATTATTTTGATTTTGATTTTCTGGAGGTAATATAAAAATGAGTATAACACATGCAAAGGTATCAACCTATGCAGATGGATCGGACACATCGGTAATACGGCCATCAGATTGGAATGCAATCCATACATTGTCAGGTATAACTGGATGTCTAATTTGCAATACGGCTGCCCAGACAATACCCACTACAACAGTTGTAAGTGCATCTTCATTTTCGGAAACGTATGATTATGGGAATTTTTTCAGCTCCACTGCCAACGATCGCATCATAATTCCAACGGGAACTAATTTTGTAATATTGACAGCTCAGACAAAATGGGGAAA
>SCSP01000257.1 GCA_004297845.1 Bacteroidota bacterium
CCCAGAGGAGGGAGAAAAATTGCTGCTATAATTGCCAAAAACAGCATAAGACCTGCATCCTCTCTGAAGGGAAAACGGTAATTATTTTTCAGTGCTTGCTTGCGTATTTCTGATTTTTTAAAGAATAGCACAGGTGTTTCAATAGGATTATTATCAACTATGGTATTTATCGTTTTATGCTCATGGAGGTTGAAATTATTTTCAAAAGAATCAGAGAGTAGATTTTTTTTCTTCTTGACAGAAGCTGTGATCACAGGTTCAATTGCTTGCGGTTCTTTCTGTATAATTATATTTTGGGAGGCAGCCTTTCTCAGTGGCTTTACAGAAGTAATCTGATTTACCGTGTGCTTGGTTCTGGGAAAATCATAATATTTTCTTTGTGCGAACTCTCCTTTTTGAAGGAATGCACAGGAGGATAGCACAGCCATTACAACTGCAATAAACGCGAAGTGAACGGAGTTTATTTTCATAGTTGTCATTTTTAAGCAATTATAGGGATATTATCCCCATTTCTGATAAACGTAAGAGTGTAAATTATCAACAGAGGCGATGTGTGTGTTAGTATTTGTAAACATTAAATAAACGAATAGTATTAAATTTGATCAGGAAATTTCTGAATATGTTACACCGCCTTTCCATACAGAATTACGCTCTGATTGAGAAGATAGAGATTGATTTTCCGGGATGCCTGACTATCATTACAGGTGAGACAGGCGCGGGGAAATCGATCCTCTTGGGAGCCCTTGCCCTGATAGCAGGCAGCAGGGCAGACAGTTCCGCTTTGCAGGATAAAACAAAAAAGTGCATCGTGGAAGGATCCTTCGATATAAAAAATTACTCTTTGAGGTCTTTTTTCACTTCCAATGAACTTGACTATTCCGAAAATACGGTGATAAGAAGAGAAGTTTCTCCGGAAGGCAAATCCAGGGCGTTCATCAATGACACCCCGGTAACCCTTTTCCAACTGCGTGAATTAACCCTGCAGCTGATTGATATTCATTCTCAGCACGAAACCCTTACGTTGAACGAATCAGCGTATCAATTGCGGGTAGTAGATGCATTTGCGGGTACCTCCGAATGGGTTGCTAAGTACGTGGTAGATCATAAAAAGTACAAAGAGCTTGATCGCTCTCTGCTTGAGTTAACTGAAAAAGAAAAGCAATCCAAACTGGATGCGGATTACTGGCAGTTTCAGTTCAAGGAATTTGAAGAGACTAATCTGCAGGCGGGCGAACAGGAGGAAATTGAGAATGAACTAAAAATCCTGAATAATTCAGAAGAAATAAAATCGGTGCTCAGCAAATGCGCAAAATATTTAGATGGAGGAGATATGAATATTATTTCTTCAATTGCAGAAGTAAAAACACTGCTTTCGGGCATTTCCTTATTAAATCCCGCTTATGCCGAGTTGTTTTCAAGAATAAACAGCTCCTGCATCGAATTGAAGGATATTGCAGGAGAGATAGAATCTGCTGAAGATAAAACAAATTACGATCCTTCCAGGGCAGAACTGCTCTCTGAAAGGATTGATCTCATTTACCGTTTGCAAAAAAAGCACCGGGTAAATTCTGTGGAGGAGTTGATGGAAGTAAAGCGCAAAGTTGATATTCGCCTGAACGATATTGCTTCCATGGGAACCGAGATCAGCGGTCTTCAGCAGGAAGTAGAGAAACTCAGGCAAAAACTTTTTCTGCTCGCGAAAAGAATTTCGGCCGATAGAAAAAAATGCCTTGCAAAACTTGAAAAGGAAGTAAGCCTGCTTCTTGCTTCTTTGGCCATGCCAAACGCGCAGTTCAGGGTGGAGCATATTTTATTGGAAACACTCACCGAGCAGGGGATAGACAAAATGAAATTTCTGTTCTCGGCAAATAAAGGCAGTGATCTTAAAGAAATCAGCAAAGTGGCTTCGGGCGGTGAACTCTCCCGGTTAATGCTCAGCATAAAATCACTTATTGCAAAAAAAACAGCGCTTCCAAGCATCATTTTTGACGAGATAGATACAGGAGTGAGTGGAGGCGTAGCAGAGCAGGTGGGCAGGATGATCAACGATATGTCAGACACCATGCAGGTATTTGCCATCACTCATTTACCTCAAATAGCAAGCAAGGGAAATTCGCATTTTACCGTGTTTAAGGAAGAAAGCAAAAACAAAACGGTAACGAACATCAGGCAACTTTCCAAAGACGACCGCATTAAAGAAATTGCTTCCATGCTGAGTGCAGGGAAACCAACGGATGCATCTGTTAAAAATGCAAAGGAATTATTAAAGGCATGATCGCAGGACGTAATATGTATATTTGTCTAACATTACAAATCCATAACTATGTCTAACAACTTGCTTAAAGGAAAGCGCGGGATCATCACCGGAGCTCTCGATTCAAATTCTATTGCATGGAAAGTGGCCGATCAGGCCTGTCAGCAGGGTGCCAAGATGGTTCTTACAAACGCCCCTGTTGCCATGCGTATGGGTGAAATAAAGAAGCTGGCTGAAGCCACGAACTCGGAAGTGATTCCTGCTGATGCAACTTCTGTGGAAGACCTGACCACATTGTTTCAGAAATCACAGGAGGTTTTGGGAGGAAAGATTGATTTTGTTTTACATTCCATTGGCATGTCACCTAACGTGAGAAAAAATATTTCATACACAGAACTTAATTATGAGTTTTATCATAAATCATTGGATATTTCCGCGATGTCCCTGCACAAAATGCTGAGCGTAGCCATGAAATTGGATGCGTTGAATGAGTCCGCCAGCGTGGTGGCCCTCACGTATATTGCCGCGCAGCGAACCTATCCATTCTACAACGATATGGCAGAGGCAAAGGCAATGCTCGAATCCATTGCCCGCAGCTTTGGTTATCACTATGGAAAAAAGAAAAGGGTGCGCATAAATACGGTTTCACAGTCTCCGACAAAAACCACTGCCGGTTCCGGCATCAAAGGGTTTGAGGATTTTTACTATTACGCTGATTCCATTTCTCCGCTCGGCAATGCAAGCGCTGAATCCTGTGCCGATCTTTGCGTTGCGTTGTTCTCTGATCTTACCAGAATGGTTACCATGCAAAACATTTACCACGATGGAGGATATTCAAATACGGGCGTTAGCACGGAGGTGATGGAAAAATTCAAGTCTTAATTAGAAATTAAATTGAAAAATGAAAAGGCCGGCAATTATACTTTTTTTCATTTTTATTTTTTCATTTTTAATGGTCAATGCACAGGATAAAAAAACAAAAAAAACCGTCCGCGCAGAGGCGCTTCTTCATCGCCCGATATCAAACAAGGCATTCTCTCAATTATTTTCCGGAGTGTTCTCTGCCAATATTTCCATGAATTTCGGGGTGAGTAATTTCAATACCGGTATCTTTTATAATATGATGCAAAGCCAGATATTTCCTAAGTTCCTGTCTGATCCCCACTCCATTCAAACGGTACACACAGCAGGGGTTAGATTCAGCTACGATGTATATCCTTCAAAAACAAAAATGGTTTCGCAAAAAGGAAATTTTTTCGTTTTTTCTCCTTACTTATCCGGTGGTTTTGCCGAAGTGGATTATTCAAGGTTAAAATGCATAGCACAGCAAGCAACGGGAAAACATTCGCAGACTTTTTCTGCTGGCGCTGGAGCTAATTTTAATTTGATGTTCTCTGAATACGATGGAGTTGGTTTCACGCTGGGTTATACTTTCATCAATCATGCGTTCAACCCCGATCCACTTTGTCTGAATGAATTTTTTCCGAATATTCCTGATAAGGATAAGCACGGGCTGTCACAATACATCCTGTATGGATTCAATGTGCATTTTGACCTGACGAAAAGAGATCAGGATTCGGATTAACTTTTTTTTCAATACATCCTGTTTGTTGAACAGTAATTTCAAATGAAAGTTTCCGGGTTTACAATCGTTCGAAATGCCATCAAGTACGATTATCCTGTAGTGGAAGCCATTACTTCCATTCTTCCTTTATGCGATGAAATGATCGTAGCAGTCGGAAAGTCGGAAGATGATACCCTGCAGCTCATTGGCTCCATTAACTCTCCCAAAATCAGAATAATTGAAACTGTTTGGGATGAGAGCATCCGCAAGGATGGCAAACTTCTGGCTATTGAAACGAACAAAGCATTCTCCTCTGTTTCGCAGAATGCTGATTGGGCTTTTTACGTTCAGGCAGATGAGGTGCTGCACGAAAAATTCATTCCTGTGGTAAAGGAGGCTATGGAAAAATGGAAAGATGACAAGCGGGTGGATGCATTGCTTTTTAACTACACACATTTTTACGGCTCTTATGATTATGTAGCAGATTCCCGGAAATGGTACAGGCACGAGATACGGGTGATACGGAACGACAAATCCATCTCCTCCTGGTTAGATGCGATCAGTTTCAGAAGAAATGGAAACAAACTCAGCGTAAAAACCACCGATGCGCGTATTTATCATTACGGATGGGTAAAATCCCCGGCTGTACAGCAGGAAAAACAAAAGTCATTTCATAAGATGTGGCACGAGGATGAATGGCTGAAAAAGAATATATCTGCTAAATTTGAATTTGATTACGGCAATATCGATTCCCTCAAAAAATTTACCGGTACACATCCTGCCGTGATGAGCGACAGGATAGGAAAAAAGAACTGGCAGTTTGAACACGACCCTTCAGTCAGAAACCTTTCTTTCAGGAACAGGATACTTTTTATGATTGAACAAATCACAGGGTGGAGGATAGGGGAGTACAGGAATTATAAGATCGTTTGAGGATATTATATTTTTTCAAACTATTTTTTTATGTAAACAATTTTCAACTATCTTCGCAGAAAGATTAACAAATACGCAAAACACAAAAATTATCATGAAAAAAATTGTACTTACCCTGTCAATGGTTGCCCTAACATTAGGCATTTTTGCTCAATGTACTCCTAATCCAATTTATACCGATAACGGTAATTGGCCGAAGATATTAGATGTTGCCTGGGTTGATTCTAATTACACGATGGTTGTTACCCATGTTGTTCCCTTGGATACTACTGTTATGATTTCGGGTATACCGGTTGATGTTGTTGTTGATTCTGTAAAAATAATAAATTTCACAGGGCTGCCTGTTGGCTATAACTATACCTGTAATCCCAATAATTGTGCTTTCATGGGAGGTACTATAGGTTGTACGACAGTTTCCGGAACCACTAATAATCAAGCATTGGTTGGAATACACCCCTTACAGATATTTACCAAAACATATTCTCACCTTTGGTTATTTGGTACGGTAAACGCTCCTCAATTGGATACTGTTAAATCTTATTATTTGGAAATTAAATCAGCATCAACCACAGGCATTTATAACATTTCGACCGGTGCGGATTTAAAGTTGTACCCTAATCCCAGTCAAGGATTTTTTACCGCATCTGTTTTTTTGAAAGAAACAAATAATGCCGTTGTAAAAATTTACAATACTTTGGGTGAAATTGTTAATAATGAAAGTATACGTGTAACGAATAATACCTTAACCCATTTAGTTGACCTGTCTGACTCAAACCCCGGAATTTATTTCATGGAAATAAGTACCTCAAAAGAAACCATCAGGCAAAAAGTTTTATTAAAATAAAACGGGAATAATTTACAGGATGTGTTTTGAAATTATTTCTTTCATAATTTCATTTGAACCCGCGTAAATTTTTTGTACCCGGCTGTCTGCATAAGCGCGGGCAATAAAATAATCCCACATATAGCCGTATCCCCCGAAAAGTTGCAAGCACTCATCCACCACTTTACATTGCAAATCGGTGGTATGATATTTCACCATCGCTGCCGTAGGAACGTCCAGCGACTTTGTTAAATGAAGTTCAATACATTTATCAATGAATACCCTGGATATCTGTATCTCTGTGGCAAGTTCAGCCAACTTGAAACGAGTATTCTGAAATGCGGCAAGCGGTTTCCCAAAAACATTGCGCTGTTTTGTGTACTCAATGGTTTTTTCAAGAGAGGCTTCTGCAGCCGCAAGGCCTATGATGCCCACCAACAACCGCTCCTGAGGAAGCTCCTGCATCAGGTAAATGAACCCTTCTCCTTCTTTTCCAAGCAAATTACTTTTAGGAACTTTTACCTTGTCAAAGAAAAACTCACAGGTGTCCTGTGCTTTCATCCCTATTTTTTTCAGAGGTTTTCCCTTAGAAAACCCCTTCATTCCTGCGTCCATCAAAAGCAAGCTGATTCCCTGATGCCCCGCTTCAGGATCGGTTTTGACTACCACCACCACAATATCCGACATGTAACCATTGGTAATAAAGGTTTTAGAGCCGTTCACTATGTAATAATCACCTTGTTTAACCGCAGTGGTTTTAATGCCTTGCAGGTCACTCCCGGCAGAGGGTTCACTCATGGCAATTGCGCCTATGGCTTCTCCACTTGCCATTTTAGGAAGCCATGTTTTTTTTTGATCTTCCGTTCCGTGATGCAAAATGTATGGCGCGACAATGTCTGAATGAAGTGAGAATCCAGGGCCTGTGCAGCCTGTTTTGGAAAGTTCCTCCATCAGGATAGCGCTGTATAAAAAATCAGAACCGCTGCCGCCATATTCAAGAGGCATAGTCATACATAAAAAACCGGCTTTCCCTGTTTTTAACCATGCCTCACGCGAAATCTGCCCGTCCTGTTCCCATTGATCGTGAAAAGGAACAATCTCTTTCCGGAAAAAATCCTTCACGGCATTTTTGAAAAGCAGGTGTTCTTCTGTGAATAAAGTGCGTTGAATCATGGACAGATTTTTTTAATTTATAATTCACATTAAATGATTTTTTTCGTTCTGAAATTTTCAATTTCTTCGGATGAATATCCGGCAGCAGATAAAATTTCTTCTGTCTGTTCACCAAGTAAAGGCGCTGATCTTTGAATAGAAAACTGATATTCGCTTGACTTGGCAGGTAACCCGAATTGCAGCACATTTCCTTCAGAAGGATGTTCGTGATTAAAGACCATATTTCTTGCGACCACCTGCTCGTTCTTTAAACTTTCTTTGAAAGATAGAACCGGAGAGATACAGCAATCCACTTCTTTAAACAATTCAATCCAGTAGGCTAACGTATTCGCTCTGAATATTTCGGCAACTTTTTCGTAAATTTTTTCAGCATCCTTTCCGAAAACCAAATGAGAAGAAATAAGCTCATTTCTTTTTATGGTTTCACAAAAAAGTTTCCAGAATTTAAATTCAAGAGCGCCTAAGGCAATAAATCCGGAATCAGCCGTTTCATAAATAGTATAGCAGGGTAATCCACCGGTAAGCATATCAGCATCCGGATAACTCAAGTTTACTAACGCTGTTGCGCTATGAGCAAGAACTCCATCCATCATAGAAATATCCATGTATTGACCTTTCCCCGTTGTTTTTTGATATACCAAAGCAGCAAGGATTGCCATAGCTGCATTAAGAGAACCCCCTGCAATATCCGCGATTTGAAAATTGGGAATTGATGGCTTTTCGCCATTTTTTACCTGCTTGATAACTCCGGTATACGAACAATAATTTATATCATGTCCGGCTTTATCGCGATAAGGTCCCGTCTGCCCATAGCCGGTTATTGAGCAATAAATTATTTTGGAGTTGATATTTTTTACAGTGTCATAATCAATGCCGAGTTTAGAAACCACCCCCGGTCTGAAACTTTCTATGATCACATCTGCCGTTTCAGATAATTTAAGAAATATTTTTTTTCCTTCGGGTTTTGTCAGATCAAGTGTAACCGATCGTTTATTTCGGTTGACCGCTAAAAAAAAAGATGAATTTGCTCTCTGCATGGGAGGTATTGAACGGGCATAATCACCCGTAACAGGCTCCTCTATCTTTGTTACATCCGCTCCCATGTCGGCTAAATGCAGGGTACACATTGGCCCGGGTAGAAGACGCGTGAGGTCTAAAATCTTAATAGTTCTGAGCGGTTTATTATTATGTATTGTCAGAGGGTAATTATATTTTTAATTGCATAAATAAGTTATTTGCTTCACCTAAACATCCACAATCAGGTTGATGACAAGTTTTATCATCAGTTCCTTATGTGCAGGATCGCTTTGCGCTACAAGCAGGGCAAGAGCCGTGAGACCATTGTCGTTGATCTTAGGCTCACCCGATTTTTTAAGGCGGTGCTTGTTGCGCTCCAAAAACCAAATGAACAAAAATGCTCCTATGCGCTTATTTCCATCGCTGAACGGATGGTTCTTGATGATGAAGTAAAGCAGATGTGCAGCCTGTTCCTCAATGCTGTGATACAAATACTCTCCACCAAATGTCTGCACAATATTTCCGAGAATCCCTTTGAAGCTCTCATCCTTTTCATTGCCGAAGAGATCGCTGGACTCTTTCCTTTTTTTTAATTCACTTCTCAACTGAACAATAGCTTCCCGCGCTTCCGGATGTTTTATCTCGTAGGTGATGTCCTTGCTCAACTTATCCGTTTCCAGCGAGTCCGAATCGTAACGGCTGAGGGTCAAGAGCGTACGGGTATAATTGCCTAGTATATCCAGTAGCCCCTTTGCTTCATTGAGTTTCAGGTTCTCTGAACTGCCTGTCTGCTGAATCTGCTTAACCGTTTGTTCCAACATATGCAGATTTTCAGAAACTTGTTTCAGTCGCTTTTGATTTACAGAATAACCCTGAATGAGGTATTCCTTAAGGCGCTGAGTAGCCCATTGGCGGAATTGGGTTCCGCGTTTGGAGTTAACACGATACCCAACTGAGATAATAGCATCCAGATTGAAATATTCGATTTCTCTTCCTACCTCCCTGCCGGCCTCCATTTGAACTGTTGCATTTTTTGCAACAGTTGATTTTCTATCTAACTCCTTCTCCTTGAATATATTACCTAAGTGTCTGGAAATAACTGATTTATCTCTGTCAAACAATTCAGCTATTTGATTGAGGTTAAGCCAAACAGTATCCTGATCGAACCTGACTTCGACTTGACTATGCTTATCCTTGGTTTTATATATTAAAACTTTGTTCATGCGCATGCAAAGTTAGCGGAAAAATAAATTAGGCATTTAACGATGATTTTTCAAGTATCGAAACGAAAAATCTTAATGATTCTGGAGTGGAAATAATAAAATCAAACACTTAACCATTAAAAAGGAGAGTAAAATTATTCCCCTGAATAACCCTACTCCCATTGGGGTGGATGACGGGACTTGAACCCGCGACCCTCGGTACCACAAACCGATGCTCTAACCAACTGAGCTACAACCACCGTAAGGGATGCAAAAGTAAAAAATTACTTCTTCCTAATTCCTATATTTGTGCCGGATAGTATTTTTTCCGATGAGCATTCCCCTCGCAGAGCGCCTCCGTCCCAAAACTCTTGATGAGTTTGCAGGGCAGAAGCATCTTGTAGGTGAGGGAGCTATTCTTCGAAGGGCAATTGAATCAGGCGCCATACCTTCCATTCTTTTATGGGGTCCTCCGGGCGTGGGTAAAACAACATTGGCAAGGATTATCGCCACTCAGCTAAAACGTCCGTTCTATCAGCTTAGCGCCATTAATTCAGGCGTAAAGGATATTCGGGAAGTGATTGATAAAGCTTCTTCCGATGCTTTTTTCGGGACCAATCACCCGGTGCTTTTCATAGATGAAATTCACCGTTTCAGCAAGGCGCAGCAGGATTCTTTATTAGGGGCGGTAGAGAAGGGTACCATCACTTTGATCGGGGCTACTACCGAGAATCCTTCTTTTGAAGTCATCTCCGCTTTGCTTTCCCGCTGCCAGGTTTATGTGCTCAACTATCTGGATAAAGAAGACTTGATGGGTCTTGTTTGCTATGCTTCTCAGACAGATGAAATTCTGAAGAAGAAAAAAATTATCCTAAAAGAAAGTGATGCCCTGCTTCGGTTATCCGGAGGAGACGTAAGAAAACTTTATAATGCTCTCGAACTTTATGTGAATTCTGTTCCGGAAGATACCGTTGAAATCACAGATGAAAAACTAGTAAGCGTTGTTCAGCAGAAAATGGTTTTGTATGATAAATCCGGAGAGCAGCATTATGATATTATTTCCGCCTTTATCAAATCCATCCGCGGCAGTGACCCGAATGCAGGCGTGTATTACCTGGCAAGAATGGTGGAAGGGGGGGAGGACCCGCTTTTTATCGCCCGCAGGCTGGTGATACTTGCCTCTGAAGATATTGGCAACGCAAACCCCATGGCGCTGGTGCTTGCCAATAATTGTTTTCAATCAGTAAATGTGATCGGAATGCCGGAAGCGAGGATCCTTCTTTCTCAATGTGTTGTTTACCTCGCATGCTCTCCCAAGAGCAATGCTTCGTATAGGGCCATTGGAGCTGCACAGGAAGCCGTAAAGAGTACCGGGGATCTCTCGGTTCCTTTGAGTATCCGAAACGCTCCCACCAAGCTAATGAAGGAATTGAGTTATGGCAAGGATTACCAATACGCCCATAGCCAGGAAGGCAATTTTGCCTTTGCCGAGTTCCTGCCGGACGAACTAAGCGGCACCAAACTCTACGAG
>SCSP01000258.1 GCA_004297845.1 Bacteroidota bacterium
GCCTTGGTAATGTTGATGCCGGAATTAATTACAGGCAGGTTCTTGAGTGCCGAATCATACTGCTCCTTAAAATACTGGGCCAGGAAAAAATGCTTGTTGGCTTCGTAATTATCTCCGTTAATTTCAAAACTGCTGGTTTGCGCGCCTCCTTCAATGTTGAGTTCTTTCTTCTGCCCTTTTTCCTGAGAGATCACGGTGGTAACCGTTGCCTTTCCGAATTGCAGGGATGTTTTTATTCCAAACAGGCTCTGGCTTCCGCTGATGAGCGTGCTGTTGAGCGGCAGGCTGACATTTCCGGCTTCGAGTTTTTTTATGATGTCGTCTTCGCCTCCGGTGAATTCTAATTTCATTTTATTCTCGAAATCAAAGGTTGCCTGGGTGTTGTAGTTGGTGGTGATCTTGAGGCGGTCGCCAATTTTTCCGATCAGGCTCAGTTGTATCTTCTCGTCAAAATCAAAGGTGGTGATCCTGCGGTTCTTCACCGGCACCGAGGGATTTTCGGTGAAGGAAGAATTCACTCCGAAAATTAATTCTGCGGATCCCTGCGGACGTATGTCCACCACGTTGCTTCCGAAAATGCGGTCGAAAACCTGGCTGTTGATCTTGATAGGCGCAATTAAATTTTTGCTTTTGCCTTCCTGTGTCAAAGACTCGGCTGCGCTGCGCTGTTTCCAATATTCCCTATTGGCTCTTTTAAATTCGTACGCCACATATTCATCCTGTGTCATGTAAATGGGAGGACGGTAATTTACGTTCCCCATTTTCTGGGTTACGTTGAACTGATTTGAATCCGGATCATAGCTCAGATCCGTTTTCATGTTGGACGGATCGCTCAGGTAAAGTCCGCCATTGTAATCGTTAAAATACGGAAGCCCGTGCGACTCGTCCCGCATCCGGTATTTGAGATCGGGGGGGGTATCAACAACAGCAGGCCTCACCCCCAACCCCTCTCCACCGGGAGAGGGGAGAAAAGGCAGGGAGGGAAAATCAACTCCGCTGCTTGCCCACACGATGGTGACAAACAATGCAGCCACTGAAACAAAAAATGAGCTGATGAAATTTTTCACTTCTTAAAAATGTGCGTTCTGCCCTCCGTCCCTCTCCCCTTTGGGGAGAGCCGGAGAGGGGTGTTTAGTATTATAAACTCTTTAATGCCTCTCTAACTATCTGATCTACAGATAATTCCGGATTAGCTGTGAGCGCCTTATCTACTGCTTTTTCCGACAAATTTTTTACAAAGCCAAGCGTGAGTAAGGCTTTTAACGCCTCCTCGCGGGTTTTATTGTAGATGCTCTCACCCCCAGCCCCTCTCCCCAGGGAGAGGGGAGTTAGTTTTCCATTTAGGTCAACGATTATTCTTTGGGCCGTTTTTTCTCCGATCCCTTTTATACTGCGGAAAACAGAAACATTTCCAAGGGAAATTGCCTGCTGAACTTCTGCAGGGGAAAGAGAAGATAAAAGCACTCTGGCAGTACCTGCTCCCACTCCTGAAACTGAGATAAGATGACGGAAAGTACTGCGCTCCTGCTCGTCAAAAAACCCGTACATGTTCTGAGAATTATCCATCTGGCTTACAATAACATGCGTAAGCAATTTGCATTTTTCCAGGTTTTCAATTTTGGAATAGGTGTTCACGGTAATATTCAGATAATAACCCACTCCATTGCAATCAATGATCGCGCAGGTTGGGGTTTTTTCGATCAGTTTTCCTTCCAGGTGGGTTATCATCTTTGCACTATGTCAAAAGGGAGCAAATGTAAGAAAAATTGAGGATTATTTTTGGATGGAAAAACAGCTTAAACACCGTCACAGATTTCACCAATTTAACACAGAGAAATCAAAGAAAATTCCTGAGCGTCTGCGTAATAATGGTTGACTGTTTAATGGGTAGTTATTGTATAATCTGTGAATCTGTGGCAACTTCCTTTCTGGATTTGTTGTTACTTTGGCTCGTGAATTTATCGTCCGACAACACCCTTTTCTCGCTCGCATCCGATGCGGTCAATTTCACGGGTTGCAATATCTTTCTGACCGGAAAAGCCGGCACCGGCAAAACCACTTTTCTGAAATACATACGCCAACATTCGCATAAAAATACAGTAGTGGTCGCGCCCACAGGGGTTGCCGCCATCAACGCGGGTGGCGTAACCATGCACTCTTTTTTCCAGTTGCCCTTCATTCCTTATCTGCCGGATAAAAAATATTCGGAGGGTAGCATTGAATCGGTTGACAGGCATTCTCTGATCAAGAATATTCGCTTCAGCAAAGAAAAAATTGAGCTTCTCCGCGAGCTGGATCTTCTCATCATTGACGAGGTGAGCATGCTCCGTGCCGATATGCTCGATGCCATGGATGAGATCCTGCGGCATTACCGCAATCGGGGAAACGCTCCTTTCGGAGGGATGCAAGTGCTCTTCATAGGAGACTTGTTTCAGTTGCCTCCCGTTGTTACGGATAACGAATGGAATAGGATGAAAGAGCACTATGAGAGTCCATTTTTTTTCAGCGCCAAAGTATTGGAGCAAAACCCACCGCTTCATATCGAGCTGAAAAAAATATACCGGCAGAGCGATGAGCGGTTCATCAGCCTTCTCAATAATATCCGCAACAATGAAATGGGCGAGGAGGATTTTGAGCTGTTGGAAAAACGAATGACCTCCCCTCCCCCTGCCCCCTCCCCTCAAGAGAGGGGGAACAGCCCGAGAGATTGCATCACCCTCACCACGCACAACTACATGGCGGATGCAATCAACCAAAAGGAGTTGAAAAAACTGAAAGGAAAAACATTTCATTTTGAAGGAGCGTTGAGCGGCAATTTTTCGGAGAAAGCCCTGCCCACCGAACTGAAACTGGAATTGAAAGAAGGGGCGCAGATCATGTTCGTGAAAAATGACTCGAATGTGGCAAAAAGATATTTCAACGGGAAGCTGGCCATTGTAAAGAGTGTCAGTCAGGACAGTATCGTGGTCACTTTCACCGATAACAACGAAGACCTGAAACTCGAAAAAGAAAAATGGAAAAGCGTGCGCTACGCGCTGAACAAGGAAAGCGGCAAAGTGGAAGAAGAAGAGCTGGGCAGTTTTACTCAATATCCCATTCGCTTAGCCTGGGCAATCACCATTCACAAAAGCCAGGGACTTACATTTGACAATGCTGTAATAGATGCCGGAAAATCATTTGCGGCCGGGCAAGTGTATGTTGCGTTGAGCAGGTGCCGAACGCTGGAGGGCATGCATTTGCTTTCCAAAATAACTCCGGGAAGCGTGAAGA
The DNA here is from genome assembly GCA_004297845.1 of Bacteroidota bacterium. Lineage (GTDB taxonomy): Bacteria > Bacteroidota > Bacteroidia > Palsa-948 > Palsa-948 > Palsa-948. Next base: position 3,271 of record SCSP01000258.1, read on the forward strand.
ATGATGATCGCATCATTGAATTTGCGAAAAGGGAAAACGCAGAAAATGAAATTAAAAACATTGTTTCTGTTGAAAAACCAAAATATGCCGCGCAGCTTTTGATCAAAACATTTGACTGGAAAAAAATTACGGAAGAACTGGAATTATTCCTGCAGGAAACGGAATCAAAAAAGTTCAACGGGAAAGCCCCGGCATTCTCCATCGCCAACAACCTGCTCGGCAGCGCAAAAGCCCAGCGGGAAGTTGCCGTAAAATTTGCCGCGGAACTGGAAAAACGCTTTGCTGAAATCCCATTCAACCGGAACTGGCTGAACGAGAAAGTTACAAATGCAAAAAAATATTTTGCAGGAAAAATAAAAGAGGAATTAATCAGACCACTGAACGAATTGCAGGCTCAACTAAAAGGAAAAACAAAAGTGCGTAAATACGCCAAACAGGTGAATGAACTGGAAAGTTTTCTATGGAAGAAAATAAACGAAGTGCAGCGAATAACATTTGGCGACCTGCCTTTTGAAGTGATAAAAATTGAACGGGGGAAAACAGATGCTCCCCTGCCCGCCCGAGAGAGAAAAACAAAAACAGAAATAGGCATCAGCAAATTTCATTCTCTGGAATTCTACAAACAGGGCATGATAGTTTCTGATATTGCCAAACAGCGCGGCATGTCCCCGATCACGATCGAAGGACACCTCTCGGAATTTGTACAAAGCGGGGAAGTGAATGTTTTTGATTTTGTAAACAAACAAGAACTTGAAAAAGTAAAAGCCGCTCTTGACAAACTGGGGGATGAGCGCCTCACTCCCCTTAAAAACGAGCTCGGGGATGAATTCAGTTATGGGAAGATCAGGATGGCTGTCAGTTATCTGAAGTTTAGTCCATAGGGCGTCTCTAATAACTCAAATGAATTTCGAAGTGGATTTCAACTTCATCATTCGATATTCCTTGTTCGATATTCATTATTAGAGGGGTCCCCCATAGTAAAAAAAATCCCCCTGATAATTTCTTATCAAAGGGATTCTAAATTGTTTTGATTTTTTATTTCCCGAAACTTGCCTGACTGAAAAGGAAAGGAGACGGATTCAGGAATCGCAAAGTAATCTCAAGTCCTCCTCTGCCGGAACTTACGGTTCTCAAACCCGAAAGGTTGAAATCGTAGCTCACCCCTATTCCATAGCTCGCGAATTCAAAAAGCGCTGCCGCGACAAATGCGTCTTTGTTTCTGTAATATCCTCCGGCTGAAATGGAGGCTCCTTTCACATAACCGGTGTACTTAGAATCTTCTTTCAGCATGTAACGAACCATTGATCCGGCAAATATCTCTTGGTTGGGTCCTTGCTTCTGGATCATGACAGCAGGAACAAGCGCAATGCTTGTATTTTTGATTCCGATGGTGCTCATTCCGTGAATCACTAAGCGCTGGTATAATTTTTCGGTAGACCCGAGAAAGGAATATTTGAATGGAGCCGCGTGAAAGAGCGCTGCACCCAGGGTAAAATCCATCTGATCGTTCCCGCGCATGTACCGCTCGTTCTTTTTATACGTGTAGGTAAGACCTGTGCCCAGATCAGGAATGATAAAACTGTCATCCCCTCCGGCAATAGCTTTGTCGGCTGGCAATGCAACATTATAGCCTGTCGAAGAAGTAGGATCATACTGAGTCCCCCAATACAGTTTGCTAAAGTCAATGCTGCGCTGCATGATGCCGCCCTGGAATCCAAGCGCGATCATGCTTTTTTCGCCTGTCATGATCTGGTATGCTAAAGTTCCGTTCACATTCAATGTGCCCATGTGTCCATCCCCGGCACGGTCGTTATAAATATTCACTCCCCATCCAAATCCATTATCGCCAGACTGTCTGTATCGTTCTGTTTGATTTTTAGCTTTTATCCAGCGTCTTTTCGATTTAATGTCGAACGATGCGCCAAGCGTAGTAAATGTATTATTGCTGTTCATAGAATGAACGGCTCTCCACTGATCGCGGAATATCATTCCGGCACGTATCCACACCGAAGTTCCCGCCAGAGCAGGATTCAACGTGAGCGGTGATTGGGTGAATTGTGAAAAGTGAATGTCCTGTGCATTTACAACTCCCGAAAGAGCCAGGCAGGCACTTATCAGGATCGCAAAAGGTAATTTAATTGTTTTCATACTGAATGGTTTTAATGGCAAAGTAAAGAAAAAAATGAAACCTGCACAATTAAGTGAAGAAATTATTCTAACAAAAACAAATAAATGCCACAGATTCCGGCGGTCCCTGTATGGTGATAATCTGTGAATCTGTGGCATTTTTAAGGGTTATACCTGCCGAGTAGTTACCAGTCTTGGAATCTATTGCTTTTTCCATGTTTTTTTTCAAGGTTATTCCTGCTAATCAGATACTTTTTTTTTATTTTTGTCTCTTATTGAAACCTTTTTTTATGAAATGCGTACAACTGAGCAATAGTTATTCGGCCCATTCTAACCTTATTATAGCGGAAGTTATGGAGTACAGTTGTATGTAGAGAACACTAATCTTTCAGGAGCAGATGATAATATGTTTTGTCCCATAAAAAGAAATGCCGCCACCTCCTACTCTGTCTGGGCTACCGATGATGGAACAACTTCCATTCCTGCGACTGGCGATCCGGGCAGAATTTACAATGCAGGATCCGGGTACGCTCAACGAACCGGCTATACTACCTTCTCTAAGTTTGGCATAGGTAAAGCCCCTGCGCCTTTTCCTGTTGAGTTACTTTTTTTTGACGCAAGGCCCTCCCGAAATTTTTCGGGAGAAAACGCGGTGGATGTTACCTGGGCAACCGCCTCGGAATCAAACAATGACTATTTCAGCGTGGAATGTTCACAGAACGGACTGCATTTTGAAGAAGTTACCAGAGTAACAGGAGCCGGCAATACCAGCACAACGCATAACTATTCTGCGGTGGATAATGAACCTTACAACGGAATTTCTTACTACCGCCTCAGGCAAACCGATTTCAACGGGCAGTTTACGTACAGTAATATCGTGAGGGTGAACTTGCCTGCCGGTGATGTAATGTTGGTTTATCCGAATCCATCCGGCAAAGACGAACCGTTCAATGTAAGTATTTCGGGTAAAAAAGGAAAAAAAACGGTGATCGTTCTACGCGACCTGCTGGGCAGGGAATTTTATTCCAAGGCGTTTATAGTTTCCAGCGACCGGGAGGTATTTGCTGTTGATACTGAAGGAAAACTTGCTTCCGGAATATATTTTGTAGTGGCTGCTTCCGATAATACCATCTACGAGAAGAAGATTATGATAAAGTAGATTACACCGAAAACTATCTTTTTAGAAATCAATTGAAATGCCTGCTGTCAGCGGGAACAGGTCCATGTCATCGGGGCCTTTGTTGCCTTCGAAAAGCTCGGATAGTCCGTAGGTTGCGAACAAAGTGAAATTATCTCCATATCCTGCACGAAAAACAGAAGCATACTTAAAATCCGCCAGGTGATAATCATCCCTGCGATTCGCTTTATATTCATAGCCGTTGATCTCATATTTCTGCTTTGTCCTTGAGCTGATTTTGTAAGCCACCTCTATTCCTCCGGAGATATGGAACGATCTTTTAGGATTTTCTGAATTTGTGTTCATCTCCAAAAGCAAGGGCATCTTCAAATAAGTAACCTTCAGTTTATTTCTGGAATACTTAATGCTGTCAGGATAAATGGTTGAGGTAGCGGAGCTGATGGTTGGCGCATCAGGGTTCAGCGTAATGTTCTTTTTGAAATTATAGCTGTTCCACTCCAGTCCCAGTCCGGTGGCCAGCATCATATAGTTTTTATAGAGACGGAAACTTTTCTCTATGGGATTGAACGAAACAAAAAGTGACTTGCTGTAGTTCAAATCCAGGAAGTTGTTCATCTCGGAGGTATCCTCCGCTGCCGGGAGTTTGAACTTATTGTCGATGGTGGTCAGCATGGAAACGCCCAGGTCAAGACCGCCCCAGTGTACAAAATCATTCTTGCGTGGCTTGGCAGGCCCCTTTTTCAAACTGTCGTTTACCGCTGACGGAGTTGCCGGAAAGATCCAAATCCTGGAACTGTTCCATTTGATCTTCAGGGTATCGTTCTTTTTGACTTCCTTATTCTCCTGGGCACCGGCTCTCAGCACGACCATGGATACGATGGCAAGTAAAAAAATCTTTTTCATATTTTAATTATTTAGATGGGTTTGTTGTCAGCTCAAAATTTCCGGCTGTGAAAACGTATTCTACATTTTCCCCTTTGCCGTCACACACTTTTTGTACCTCAAGTATTTTTACCCCTATTACCTTCTGCACGCCATTTTTAGCTGCGATGGCCAGATCCCACAGATCAATTCTATCGGATGCTTCACACTCCGTAGATTTTTTAATTCCGAGTATTGCTCTTATCTTTTTATTCGCGACTGAAGCAAAGGTTTGGTACTCGTCCTCCTTTGCCTGAGCGCTTGCAGCGGAAGCAAGGGCCTCATTCGGAACAGGTAGGGCGCTTGCCAAGCTGTCCTTTTTTTCTGTTATGTTGACAGCAACTACCGGGGCTTCAATTTGCACTTCCACAGATTTCTTTTCCCCTGCCTTCTTCGCCAACAGAGCATCCTCCGTTTTGCTCTCCGGAAGAATTGCAGAAGAATCGGGAGTGGTTTCTTCTTTTACTTGCGGCTGTGGAACTCTTGAATTCTTGTTTACAGAAATATTTCTTCCGGGAGGCGCTTGATCCCCATTGTTATTTGCAGATCGTATCTTCTGCGGTGTTGATGCCTGCTCTTTTTTAACCGGGATCAAATTTTCCTTTTCGGGTTTGGCATTTACTGTTTTGATATTGGCCAGGTAGACGGCTTTGTTGTCATCGCTTCTGAAAAAGAAAAATAATCCCGCCAGCAACAAGATGGCTGCCGCTGCGGCATAATAGGTTCTTTGCTGAAAGAACCCTTCGACTAAGTTCCTCCTGATCGAAGCCGAAGGGTTCAGGGTAACAAATACAGGGTTGCGTTCTCTCTTCTTCAATTCTGATTTGAACCCGAATGGAATTTTCTCAGGAATCAGGATGGTCTGTTTGAACAGATCAAGCTCTTTTTTGAAGTCCGGATTTTTTTGAAGGAACAAAACCAGTTTTTTTTGTTCTGCTGCGCTCAGGTCATTTTCTATTGCCCGTATGAAATATTCTTCCCTGTTCCGGGCATTGACGGTTTCTTTTTTAAGTAAGTCCTTATGTTCAAACGAAATTTTATCCGCAGTGAGTTTGCATTTCTGAAAGAGATCGAAGTCGTGTTTAAGTTCGGGGTGCTGCGCAAGAAATGAATCCAGTTTATGAATTTGTGCTTCTGAAAGGATGTTTTCAGCGTTGGCGATGAAAAACTGTTCGCAAGTTGACCTGTTTATGTCAGAAGACAAGATAACGTCCAGCTCTTCTTTGCTGTATTTTTTTTTCAGCGACTCTTTATCGGGAAAATTCACCCTTTCATGCTCCAAAAAAACTGCTTCGTAGCTTTCAAAAACATCCTTCAGTTCCGGATTCTCTTCCAGGAAGAACAATACCTCCGCTACTCCTACTGGAGAAAGGTTTTTCTCGTAGTAATCCAGAAAAAAAGACTCGCAGTTATTTTTATTTACGTTCACAATTATTAGTTGGTTGTCGCTATTCCACCGAACTACGAATTTTTTACGAACGTACGAAGTACGAACAGTTCGTAGTTCGTACGTTCGTATGCTTTAGTTCGTACTTCGATGCGATCATATTACTTTTTCAATATCTCCTATATAGTTCTTCAAAAAAATTCTTGCCCTGAAAATATACACCTTCACCTGCGATTCTCCCAAATTGGTCATCTCCCCTATTTCCTTGTAGGAATATCCTTCGTAATCCCTCAGCATGATCACCATCCGCTGCACTTCCGGCAATTTGTTCACCGCCTGGTTGAGCACTTCCTTTAGATCCGAATATTGTCTGTTGTGATTCATGGTTTCATCAAATTCCCCTTCGTCCATCCTTATTTGCTTTTTATCCCTTCTGAACATATCAATCATCGTTCTGTAAGCCGTTGTAAACATATACGACTTCGCGTTCGTTGAAGGCAATTCCGACACTTTAAGCCAAAGCTTTTCGTACGTGTCCTGCACCACATCTTTTGCTTTATCCTTGTCCTTTACGTTCTTGAGAATAAAGCGGTAAAGATTATCGGCATGCTGATCAACGCACTGATTAAATTCCTCTACGGTCATATTTAATAGTATCGCGAGTTGGGTGTAAGACGAAGATACGCAATGGGAAGTTACAGTAAAGAGGGTTAATGGTTAATGGTTAATTGAAACACAATGAGCTGCTTCAACTAATCATTACATATTAACTTGAATTTCAACTACTTATTGCTCTTGAAACCATAACGAATATGATTTTCAATAGCCTTAGTCATAGACGGGGCTTCGAGCGTTGGGGCCTGAATATTCAGCCTAAACCCGGCATTTTGAACTGCTTTTGCAGTTGTACTGCCGAAAGCCGCAATTAATGTTTCCCGCTGCCTGAATTTCGGAAAATTTTTTGTGAGGGATTTTACATCGGCCGGGCTGAAAAAAACCAGCATGTCGTGCGCCAGTGTTTTTATGTGTGAAAGATCGCTCGGCACAGCGCGGTAGAAAAGCGCTTTTGTGTAATTTATTTTTTCCCCGTCCAGCACTCCGTCAATCTCTTTGTTGTGAACATTGGAATGTGGCAAAAGGAATTTTTCGTTTTTGTGCTTTCTGAGGATCACAGCCAGGTCGCGAATGTTGTGCTGACCGTGAAACACCTTTCGTTTTCTGTACAGGATATACTTTTGAATATAATAGGCAATGGCTTCGGAAGTGCAGAAGTATTTCATTGTTTCGGGGACTTCAAAGCGCATTTCCTGGCAGAGGCGGAAATAATGATCTATGCAATGCCGGCTGGTAATGATTATCCCTGTATAATCGGGCAGGTTAATGCGCTCCTTCCGGAACTCCTTGGCGGCAATTCCCTCCATGTGAAAGAAGGGAACAAAATCGATCTTTAAATTAAATTTTTGGGAAAGCTCACTATAGGGGGATTTATCTGATTCTGGCTTCGGTTGGGTAACTAAGACAGATTTTATTTTCATGGTTGTTTCGTTCCGGATTTTTCGAACTGTCAGACCAACTTTTCAAACAATTTTAGGACAATCAACAAGGGCAAAATTTCGAGGGTGCAAAGGTACAAAATTAAATAAAACAAAGTGGCTTGACGTTTCTCCAATACTGCGCTGAGTCCCTTCCCTACCCTCAGTAAAAATGCCGTTAAAAAAAGTGCGAGACCTAAAAAAATGAAACCTTCCCGGAGCGAACCGGGTCCGTAGGCAATAAAAATTACAATTGGAACCAGAACAACTCCCAAAAACTGATACACTAAAAAGAGGGTGAAATTATATTCCGTCATTATTTCCTGTTTTGCCAGAACAAAAGCAATCGTTTTCAGAAAAATAATCTTCACAAAATATACCAGGAGAATTGTGAGCGCTGTTAAAAAAAACGAGAGGAACGAAAACTTTATTTCGCTGTGAAAAAATGCTCCTGAAGAAAATAATTGTAAGATAAACAGCGATGACACCAGAATGAAATTCAAGGATAAAAGCAAAGATACCGGATGTGAAAGCGAACGATCTTCGCGTGATGCCTGAACAGAATAGCGAGATAAAAAAACTACTTTCAAAAATGTGTTGAAACGACTGTTAAAAGCAGCATACAGATAGCCAAGCAGCATGAGCGACAAAACAATAATTACCAGTACCCAGCCGGGTTGATAATGGTATTTACTGATTTCTATATTTTGTAATAATATCATTACACTAACTCTTTTTCAATATGTATATCTGGCTCGAATATCCATTTTCTTTTGCTGATGAATTTGAAATTAAGCCATTCCAAAATCCGGAGATCAAATTTGATTTCCCGGTTTTATATTTTTCACTCAAGAGCGAAACATAAAAGGAATCGAATTTCATCGGAAGAACTTCTGAAAGTTTGAATCCAAATTTTTTGAAAAGCGCTTCTATATCCTTTTTTGTAAAATGGTACAGATGTCTTGGCAGATCCCATGCTGCCCAATGGGATTCGTATTTTTTTGCGTCCCGGGAACCGCAATTAGGAACTGCAATTATTAAAACACCCTCGTCCGATAGTATTTTATTAATCCGATCAATGGTTGTATCTAACCGATGTACGTGTTCCAGCACATGCCATAATGTAATTACGTTGAATTTCTTTTCGCTGATCTCAAATAGTTTTTCGGGGGATAGGGGAATGATGTTATATTTCTGCTCCGCATTTTTTCGGGCGACTTCAGAGGGTTCAATTCCGGTTACATTCCATCCATTCTCCTTACATGCATTAAGAAACTCTCCGGTGCCGCATCCTATATCTAAAAGGTTATTGGCTGCAGGTTGCGGATTACCGGTTAATCTGTTTATGAGTTTAACTTTCTTGCTTATCGTATAATTCCTCACCATCAGGTAGAGTTTATTTACAAACCCCTTGCTTGTGTCTGAATGTGAAATGTATTCCTCGGACCGGTAATATTTACCAATTTCGTTTTCCTCCGGCCTGGGGTTGGTAAACCTGAACCCGCAGGATCCGCATTGTACCACCTTGAATGTTTCACGTGAAACGGTGTAGTCTGTACATGATAAATAGGCTTTTAACCTATCGTGATTACAAACCGGACATTTATTTAGTGTTTCCATATTCCCCTTATTTTCTCCGTCCTTCTCATTGTTCCACGTGAAACCCTATCCCTCATGGGATGTTGGATTTGTTTTATTTAATAATTCGTTGATCTGTTTCAAATAACCGTTTTCTTTTCTTAAAGCCTCTATTTCCTTTTTTAATTCATCAATATGCTTATCTGATGCCGGTCTTTCAACCTTTATATCCTGTGTGAAATACTTAAAGAAATCATGTCCCAGCGCCTGAGAAAGCTTCTGCAATAGAGAAGAATGCATGTGCTTGTAATTAAAAATGCGGCTGACACTCCCCGGATGTACGCCTAAGCGCGAGGCAAGCTCTGAAGGAGAAACTCTTTTCTCTTCCATTACATTTTTTATTACGCTTCCGATCTGTACCGGCATAGGGTTTTGCCCCGATCCTGAGGAGAGAAAATATTTATTCTCTTCTAGAATTTTAGGCTGAAGGCAAAATTATAAATTATATCAGCTCAAACAAATTTTGTTATTATATTTATCAATAAATGTTAATTACTTCACACTTATTGTTTAATCAAGTGTTAAAATCATTTAATTTTAAATTTTTTAAATGAAAAGATGATTATTGGAGAGGATGAACAACCTCCCGGACAAACTACTATTTTTTTCGGAAAAAGTTTCGTTTGGGTATTTGGCTGTTATTCCCCCTCTCCATGAGGAGAGGGGGGAGGGGGAGCGGTGGCTGTTACCTGCCCAAATAAACAAGCAGTATCGACACATCCGAAGGATTCACTCCTGAAATTCTGGAAGCTTGTCCAATAGTATTCGGACGAATCCGGGAAAGTTTTTCTCTTGCCTCAGAAGAAAGGGAGCTGAGACGATGATAATCAAAATCCTCGTGGAGCTTTATTTCTTCGAGACGCTGGATTTTTTCTGCCATCTCGTATTCTTTGCCGATGTAGCCTTCGTACTTCATCAGTATCTCTGCCGCTTCCAGACTTTCAGGAAGAAAATTGCCCGCAAGATTTTTGACCGCAGTGTTATGACATACAAAATCATTCAAAGAAACTCCGGGCCGTGCAAGAACTCCAAACATTCTTACTTTCTGAGAGAGTGGGGCAGAGCCGATACTTTCAAGAAAGGGATTCATTTCATCCGGAGAAATGCTTTCATCTTTAAAAAACTTCATGATCTGAGCCGCTTCGGCATTCTTTTGATTCACGCGGTCCAGTCGGTCTTTGCTGGCCAGGCCTATCTCGTATGATTTAGGCGTAAGCCGCACATCCGCATTATCCTGCCTCAGCAATATCCTGTACTCCGCGCGCGAAGTGAACATGCGGTACGGTTCATCTGTCCCCTTTGTTACAAGATCATCTATGAGAACTCCTATATACGCTTCGGAACGGGTAAGAACGAACGGTTCTCTCTTATTTATTTTCAAGTGCGCGTTAATTCCCGCCATCAAACCCTGACAGGCCGCTTCTTCGTAGCCGGTGGTACCGTTTATTTGTCCTGCGAGATATAAATTCTGAATGCGGTTCGTCTCCAGCGTAAGATTCAACTGAGTAGGAGGAAAGTAGTCGTATTCAATGGCATACCCGGGACGAAACATCTTTACATTTTCAAAGCCGGCCATTTTACGCAAGGCCTTCATTTGCACATTTTCCGGAAGGGAAGTAGAGAATCCATTCACGTAGATCTCCACCGTGTCCCATCCTTCCGGTTCTACGAATATCAAGTGACGTTCCTTATCGGCAAAGCGCGTAATCTTATCCTCAATACTCGGGCAATAGCGCGGCCCTAATCCCTGAATGCGTCCGGAGTACATGGGCGACCTGTCGAAGCCGGTTTTAAGTATTTCATGAACTTCCTTATTTGTATAGGTCAAATAGCAAGGGATCTGCGCTCTACCCCCTTCCCCTAAAGGGGTGTGGATGCCCTGTTCTCCCTTTAGGGTAGGGGTATACGAAAACTTGCTCGGGTTCTCATCCCCCGGCTGCAATTCCATCTTTGAATAATCCAGCGTGCGTCCGTCCACACGCGGTGGTGTGCCGGTCTTCATTCTGCCGGAAGTAAAGCCAAGAGAAATCAACTGTTCCGTAATTCCTTTCGAAGCAGCTTCTCCAACCCTTCCTCCGCCAAATTGTTTTTCTCCTATGTGAATGATGCCGTTCAGGAATGTTCCGTTGGTGAGGATGACAGCCTTAGAAAAAAATTTCATTCCCATTCCTGTTAATACACCAGCAGCTGTTGCCCCTCGCCCTAAAGGGTATTGTGGCAAATCCTGCATTTCTCCCTTTAGGACCGGGGCAAATAATATCTCCTTCACCGTGTCCTGCCAAAAATCCACATTGGGCGTTTGCTCCAGCATTTTGCGCCATTCATGCGTGAACATAGCGCGGTCGTTTTGTGAACGCGGACTCCACATCGCAGGCCCCTTGCTGCGGTTGAGCATACGGAACTGAATAGTGGTTTTATCCGAAACAATTCCTGAGTATCCTCCTAAAGCATCTATCTCCCGTACAATTTGACCTTTCGCGATTCCCCCCATGGCCGGATTGCAACTCATCTGGGCAATTTTGGTCATGTCCATGGTGATGAGCAAAACCTTGGATCCCATGTTGGCAGCGGCCGCTGCCGCTTCGCACCCTGCGTGGCCTGCACCGACAACAATTATATCGTAAGATAAATTCATTTGCTTAAAAAGGGGAGCGAAGATAAGCAAAAGCGGGGGAGGGGAGAATTATCCATGAAACGGGATAAAATAATACAATAATTCGTTTTAAGACAAAGATCATTCCCCGACTTCCTGTAAAAAATCGTAGGTTTGCTCCTCGCAGGAGGCGGAATTTCTTCAAATAATATTTCGTGAAAAAGAAACTCGAACAACTCGAAGATAAGATTAAAGAAGCC
>SCSP01000024.1 GCA_004297845.1 Bacteroidota bacterium
TCTCTCTTGCACTTCTCCGTATTTGCCATCTTCCTTTTGCCTTTGCGATCCGGGGCTTTGAAAATTCAGGTCTTGTCAAGCGCCCAAGGAACATGGACAAAGAAAGCTCCATTTCCTGCCTCTTCAAGAAATTACGGTCTTGGTTTTTCAGTTGGCAACAAAGGATATTACGGCATGGGACAAAAGCAAACAAAACCCTTTGTTTATAAAACATATAATGATTTTTGGGAATATGACCTCGAAACAAACAGCTGGACACAAAAATCAGATTTTCCGGGAGCGGGGAGATTGAGGGCCAAGGGTTTTTCAGTAAATAATAAAATATTTGTTGGCTTTGGCTACCTCATTTCTGCCAGCGGGGCCAATGCGGGTTCCAATGAATACCAAACCGATCTCTATGCCTTTGACCCCGGCACAAACAACTGGATCAAAAAAAACAGCGCATACTTAGGCCGGGGGGATATTTTTTTTTCGCTAAAAGACATCCTGTATTCAGCCAATCCTGAATTCAGAACATTGAACAAGTACAATGCGGTTACAGATACCTGGTTTGAAAGAAAATGGGAAAAGAATTCCGTTGCTCCAAATCACAGTAATCTGACCGGAGAAAATATCGGCTTTTCATCCGGAGACAAGGTTTATATAATCGCATCGGCATGGAAAAAAAATAAATGCGCTAACCAGTTATGGGAACTGGATCCCAACACCGTTACCTGGAAACAGAAGAATGACCTTCCCCTTCCCGGTAATGATACAATCATCGTTTTCGGTGCAGGAGAAAAGAGCTATGTCATACGCGGAGGTAACGAGGTTTTAGCGTATAGTCCTGAAACTGATGCGTGGACAGCGAAAAAAGAAATTCCATCAGAACATAAAGATTTTTACCCTGCATTCAGCATCGGAGAACGAAATTATGGTTTCAGCAAATTTGAGTTTTGGGAATTTGTTCCGTAAAACAAGCCGCAATTATTTCTTAAACACCGGCACTTCAATAATGATATCTGTCTGTGTGGAAGGGCTGTTTTCTTTGTTGCTCAAAAGGCCAAAATCCCCGCAGTAGATCGTCATTCTACCCTTGAAAATGCCCGCGGTGTCATTTTCAAAAAAAGTAAACGGAATCTCCACATTCCGGGTATTTCCTTTCATGGTAAGATCTCCTTTAGCAGTGAATCCGCTGTCAGTTTTAGCAATGGCGGAAGACACAAAAGTGATATAAGGATACTGCGCTGCATCAAAGTAATCCAAGCTGAGCAGGTGCGTTGTCATAGATCCATTATCTGTTTCGATAGAACTCACCAATGCTTTTGCAGTTATCCTGGATGCAGCCGGCTCCAACGGGTTAAATTCAATTTCTGCTTCCAGCCGGTTCATGGTGCCTGTCTTATTCTCTTTCGGCAGACTGAAAGAAATTTTCACCTCATTTTTATTGACCACCCATGTTACAGGGGTAACAGCCATTGCTGTAAGGATAAAAATTAAGAATGCTTTATTCACTATTTTCTATTTAATCGAAAAAATAAGAAATGATGATTCCGGAGGAGCAGCCATCTTTTCCGTTTGGATCTCTATAATTTATTGAATTCCACTCTCCCCTTCTCAAACTCAGCGATGATTTCCTGCCTCATTGTAATAAGGCGGGAAATCAGCGCAGAACGCTTCATGAAAATGTTGAACACGAGCCACTTTCCCCGGAGATTTGTAAATCTTCGGCTGTACGAAAAAGCAAAGTAGCCGGTTATGGGGAGAAAAGCAAAATACCCAAACGTGATGACCGGGTCATGAAAAATTTGGTGTATCAGATAAATCTGAACAGAATAAAAAATGATAAATGTAATTACCCCTGAACCCACGAACAAGGCGCCATGCCAGGCTTCCTTTTGCGTAAGAGCACGGGTAATATACAAAGGTAATTTGTAGGGCAGATAATTATTGATAGTTCCGAAAAGCCAGAAAGGAAAACCGATGATAAGATACGCAAGGGTATAAGCAGAGCGGAAAAACACAGAACGGGATTTTGAAAAATTCTTCAGCAGGTAATCGTTCAGGCTAAGGCGGTCTAGAGCGGTGAAATAATCATCGGCCATTTTGGAGATGCGCTGCACCCGTTCCGGATGGTTCTCTTTAAAATAATTTACAGCATCCACAATGCGTTTGGTCATGATAAAATCTTCTTCTCTGGTGGGTTTGTCCTGTAGTAATTTTGATTTATATACTGTTTCAATGTTCTTCACCAGCCTGTCGGTATCGCTATCATCAATGGCAATGATATGATGTTCCAGTCGCTGGCGGATAAGATCCGTAAGTGCCTGAGCGGCTTTGAATGCATCCTGCTTATGCTGTTCCGAAAAATCCAGCACTTCAATGGGCGTATCCATATTGATGAACAACTCGCTCTGAAACCGGTGCGGGTTGGAATAATTTAAGCCAACGGTTAGAATTTTCACTCCAAGTTTGTACCCATGTGCAGCCTCTGCGCCAAGCGCAATGCGGGCAGCGCCCGTTTTTAGTTTCTCGATCTTGCGCTGGGTAAGGCTCACGCCTTCGGGAAATATCATGATGGTCCCTTTCTTTGCCAGATACTCATAACAGGTGTCAAATGTTTCTTCGTTCTTATGCATTTGCGAAGGATTATCCTGCTTCCGGTAAACGGGGATCATATTGAACTTAGGCAGCAGCCACTTTGCAAAAGCTGATCTGAACACCTGCGCCTTGGAGAGAAATGAAAGTTTCTGTTTCATCTGCAAACCGATCACGATGGGATCCATGAAGGTACTGGGATGATTAGCCACAATGATCATGGGACCTTCCTCCGGAATTGAAGCCGCTTTCTTTATCGTGATCTTTCTAAAATACACGCGCACCGCAATGCGAAGGATAAGTTCAAGGAGTTTGTAAAGCAAAAGCCGTTTATGTTGTTGTGTAAAAGTAAAAAAGAAATAACAGTCATACCGTAATCGTTAATGAAACAACATTAATTTTACATCAAACCATGGCGCCTCAAAAATTAGTTTTTATAGGCACCCCAAAATCAGATCAAATGAAAAATATTATCTGCATTTTTTTATTGATTGCCGCATTCAAAGCAGATGCGCAAAAAAAAGGTTATAAAATCTATATCTCAGGCGATATGGAAGGGGTAACGGGGGTTGTTACCAAAGAACAACTTGGCCCAGAGGGTTTTGAATACGAAAAGTTCCGTGAGATATACACGAATGAAGTCATCGCTGCTATCAAAGGCGCGCGAAAAGCCGGAGCCTCCGAAATCGTAATCAGTGATTCTCATGGAAACGGGCAGAATCTTTTAATTGACAAACTTCCAAAAGATGTCACGATCATACGCTCCTGGCCCAGAAGATTTGGTATGATGGGCGGTATAGATGAAACTTTTGATGGTGTGATATTACTTGGATATCATACGGGGACAACGAATAAAGAAGGAGTTCGCGCACATACATTCTCCAGCGCTAAACTTGCCGATGTAAAGGTCAATAGCGAATCCTTCTCTGAAGGCGCTTACTCTGCCATGATCGCAGGTAATTTTAATGTTCCGGTTATCATGGTAACGGGAGATGACAAAGTGATTGAGGAAACAAAAAGTTACCTGGGAAATGTAGAAGGATCTGTCGTAAAATGGGCGATGAGCTTTGAATCCGCAAAAACGCTTACACCCGACTCGGCTTATCATTTGATAGAAAAAACCGCAGCGAAAGCTATCAGCAGAATAAAAGATTTCAAACCCTACAAAGTCAACACGCCTGTTACATTAGAAATAACATTTAAAAATTACCGCCCGTCCGAAATGCTTGCCTATCTTCCACAAGTTACGCGGCCTACCTCTCACAGCATCCGATTTATAGCCAAAACAATAATTGAATTAGCAGATTTTGTAACTTTTGTAACCGGATACAGCAATGACCTTGAACCTTAAAACAGAATTATGAAACGAAGAGATTTCATTCAGAAAGCGGTAATTCTTTCCGCAGGCGCAAGTGCAGTTGCGGGCGTAGATGCAATGGGAATCACATTAACCCATACGCCAGAATTGCCAACAGATAAAAAAATGAAAGACCTGATGGGACAATATGATCCATGGATGGAAATTAATACGGAACATATCAAATGGAACATAGAACAAATCCGAAAGATAACTGGCAACAGACCTATTTGTGCAGTAATAAAATGCAATGCATACGGACATGGCACCGCAGAGATGGGAAAGTTTTTGGAGTCCATTGGCATACAAGGGATGGCGGTAGTAAAAATACCCGAAGCGCTGGAGCTGCGAAACAAAGGCGTTAAAAGCTGGATACTTAACCTGGGACCTTATTCCAAGGAAGAAACAAAAATTCTTGTGGAACATGATATTATGCCCTCCGTATATAATGATACTGTTTTCTACCTGAACGAAACTGCCAGGCAAATGGGCAAGATTGCCGGTATCCATCTGAAGATTGACACCGGCTTGGGAAGAGTGGGCATTCCATATTATGACGCAACGCCTTTTATTGAGAAACTATCTAAGCTCAGCAATATTAAAATACACGGCATTTTAACTTCTTTTACAGAGGAAAAAGAATTCGATAAAGAACAACTGAAGAACTTCAACGAAGTTGTTAAGAAAGCAAATGAAAAAGGAATTGATGTAGGTATAAAACATTGCGTTTCCAGCGATGGCATTTGCACTTTCCCCGATGCTTATTTAGACGCGGTTCGTCCCGGCATTCTCATATATGGGCACTATCCTAACGATGCAGAATACAAACTCCAGCGTATTCAGGTTAAACCGGCTTTAACCATCAAATGTCGTGTGGCGCAAGTGAAAAAATTAAGAAAGGGAGACAGCGTAAGCTATCATAAAGCCTATACCGCTGATGCTGAACAATGGATAGCCACTTTGCCGATTGGCGGGTATGATGGCTTGCCAAGGAGCATGGCAAACAATGCGGATGTATTGATTAATGGAAAACGGTATCCATTAATTGCCGGCATGACATCGGATCACTCCTACACCAAATTTGAAAATGCAGAAGAGGTAAAGACGGGTGATGAGGCGGTGATCCTTGGCAGGCAAGGCAATGAAGAGATCAAGGCAGAAGACATTCTCAGCAAACTTGAAAATTCATCCGTGTATCGCTTTCTTATTGACGGAATGAATCCGCTCATTCCAAAAGTTTATATCTGATTAACCCCCTCTACCTTCTTCTCCGATCCAGCATCCGAACCCGACTCCTTGCTTTCCTTTTCACTATTTCCGCAAACAGACGTTTCTCCATCTTGCTTTCTAACCAGGAAATTAAATCAAAATAAAGCAGCGCCTTTTTTTCCTCGGGGTCTTTTGTGATTTGAACTAATTCGTCCCGAAATCTGCTAAACTCATTTAAGAGCGCTTTTTGCGAAGCAGCTGTTTTGCTTAATCTTCTGATGAAATTCAGGATACCCTCCTCCACTTTATAAAGTTGTTTTCTTTTCAGTAAAAAGCGATAGGCGGCAATAATCAAGTGCTGCAAAATATCCGGAGTGTTCAGTTCATAGTGAATGAGTATCTGCATTATTCGCGACCATCCCTGCACGTCTTCCCGAAAAATCATCTTGGGATGATTGATAGTTTTATTTATCCATGACAGCGACCGATGATAATCACCGGATCCAAAATAAAGAAGCGCAATGTTTAAAGATAACGAAATCTTTATTGTATCAGGTATTTTGAATTTTAATTTATCTGCTTCTTTTTCAATATACTTACTTACTTCGTAACAACAGTAATTTTGCCGCTTACAACCGCATCTCCGCTTTTGATCGTATAGAAATACAATCCCGAAGCGTAGGCGCTGGCATCAAAGGAAATGGTATGTTTTCCAGTGGATAATTTCCTGGAAGAAACATAAACCTGCCCGCCAATGCTATTGTAAATTTCGAGGGAAACAGAAGCATTTTGCTTCATACTCACATCAATGAATGTTAAGCCATTAGCAGGGTTAGGATAAGTTCCAGTAATGCTGAAAACAGCAGTTTCATAATCCTCAATTCCGCTTGTGCAAACGGGGGCGGATGGATTGCAAGAGGCTGTTCCCGCAAGCACTTTTGCTTTATCTATTGTACCGTAGCGCATTTCAGATGCAGCAATCGGATCTCCGTTCTGAATGTTTGTTCCGGGCTCGGTATCCAGGTCATACATATAGTGAAGATTTGCATCCACTCTTTTTGCAAGGCTGCTGAAGAATTCTTCTTCCCCCAAAGAGCAAGTTACGTTTTGCATATCACCAAACGTAACACCGCCATCCTGTGATGCTATAATCCAGATATCACGGTAACTCTGTCCGTCATTAGTAGAGTCGCCATCAGAAACTAAAGAGAACAGAATGAATACATTGTTGCCGTCTACAGCAATGCTGGGGATGGTAAGGAAGCACCTGTTGCCGTAACGTGCGGAAGGAGGCGTAGGAGCAGCATTAGCATTGATGTTAGAAGTATATTTTGCAACTTCCCATGCGTTAGTACCATTTCCGCCATTCCTGGGGCAATCAACATCATTCAATGTGACCGGAATGTAAACTTTGTTTTTTGCAACATCATTCCAGTAAATAAGTCCGGCATAAGTTGGGTCAAAACTGGTTGTATCGTCCGTTGCATTTCTATAAAGATATGTAAGGGAATAAGCAACGTGAGCAGTTCCGTTAGGAGCAAGTACAACAGTAACGGCTCCATCGTTGGTTTGAGTTGAATCATTTGCTACAGATGTGGAGTCAAACGTAGGTTCAAAAGCATACCCATCAACAGAAGTTCTTGTAAAAGTAGTTCCGTTATCGGTAGATTTCCAGAGAACTACGTCTGCATCAAGGCCGCCATAAACAATAGCAACTGTTGTAATATCCGCATCAATTGCATACGTCTCTCCGCTTCCATTGAGCGTATGGGTACTATCATACCCGGGCAACATTACAGATTGATCATTCCATGATTGACCAGCATCCAAAGAGCGGGAATAAACGGTGGGTTCTGTGATACCCTTATCTTTTCCGGCACCGGTAAAATAATTGGCTATCAGGTGAATGGAGTTTCCATCAGAACCTCCGGTTGCAATCCTGCCCCAAAGGGCTTGGGCGGGGGCCGTACCCGGAAAAGGAAGCAATGCAGTAGCACCTGCGTTAATGCCTGTCCAGATATTTGACCCTTTTGATGCATTGGTTGACATATAGAAATCATAAGAAGGAGGTCCTTTATGGGCAAATACTACCTCTTTCTGAGGCGTTCCAAGCAAAGCAATCTGGCTGAAACCTGTTCTGATTGTTTCAATCCGGCCCACTGTGCCAGTTGGCTTTAAAAGAGATGTTCCGTTCCAATAGTTATAACCGGAACCGCGGCCAGCGTTACCGGATAGACATACACTATCAATTGTCCAGATAAAAGAAAGAGTCCCATCGGAGTGATGCTGGATTTGTCTTCCTGCAGCATTGTTAGACTGAAGCTCATAGCAAGTGTACCCTAGCAATGTTCCGGCTAAAACATTAGAACTTTTAGCGGGAATTACAGCAGGTTCTTGTGTAGTAGTAGAAGGAAACTGAAAATCTGTTGGAAGATTTTTCAAAATAGGAAATCCTTTGTTAGCCATAGAGGGCTTTAAAAGCCGCTGGCTTTGAGCGTTAACAACAAATGTTCCGATCAGCAGAGCGGTACTGATAAGTAGTAATTTTTTCATGACTGTTTTTTTAAAAATTTAGTTAGACATTTTAAATTTGATTGGCGAATGTAATAGCATTTTTTAATCTACATAAAAAATCAACTCTTTTTTTATAAACTTTAATCCACTTAAATTTGGCCGGATTAAGGAATCTTTCTTTATTTTGGAAGAAATGAATAAATACAGGATTTTTCTCTATTTTTTATCGTTTTTGGAAGGTTCTTCCGTAATGGCGGCAGAGTTGCTTGGCGCTAAAATGCTGTCGCCTTATTTTGGCGCTTCGCTTTATGTTTGGTCCTCAGTTCTCGCGGTTACCCTGGGGGGCCTGGCATTGGGCTATTTTACAGGAGGAATTATTTCGGAGGGAAAAAGAAGAGAGAGGAATCTATATATTATATTACTGGCAAGCGCAGTGTTTTTGATCATGATGCCTGTTTTAGCAAAGGAGATTATGGTGCATACCGCTGGTTTTGGCTTACTTGTATCTATTCTTATTTCTTCACTTATTTTTTTATTTCCTCCGGTGTTTTGCATGGGTATGGTATCGCCTTTGATTGTGGGGTGTATAGCATCAGGGCATCCTCCGGAAATACAGAATCCGGGAAAAACAGCGGGAGCTGTATATGCAATATCGACTCTGGGCGGAATACTTGCTACATTTTTTCTTGGTTTTTATTGCATTCCGGTTTGGGGTCTTACAAAACCAGCGATCATTATAGGAATGATACTGGGTATCATTCCTTTCATTAAACTCATCACCAAAAAAAAGTTTTTCTCGCTTATTTTTCCTCTCTCCGCTTTTTTTTCTTTTGGCAGTTCGAAACCGGCACCTGCAAATTCCGATATGAAGATCCTGTATTCAAGCGAAGGCTTGCTCGGGCAAATCATTGTGGCGGATTATCCATTGTATGAAGGGCGGAATAAAGTGGAAGGCTCTCAACGGATATTATTTGTAAACAGAAGTACCCAAACGGTTGTAACTAAAAGGAAGAATGAGGTAAGTTTTTTTGAATACGTGCATCTGATCTCCCGAATCACAAAATTGCAAATTGAGGATAACAGACAGGCGCTTGTTCTGGGGCTTGGAGGAGGCAGTGTTGCGAACGAACTGACGAAGAACGGATTCCAGGTGGATGCAGTTGAATTGGATTTCAGGATAGCTGAAATTGCAAAAAAATATTTCGGACTTTCCGACAGAGTGAATGTGTGTATTGATGATGCGAGGCATTTCTTGCTAAGTCAAAAGTTTAATTCCGACAGCCATCGGGAGAAAAATCAGAAATATGATGTAATTGTTTTGGATGCATTCATTGGCGAAGTAAATCCTCATCATCTTTTTACTGAAGAATTTTTTGCCGAAATAAAATCTAATTTGTCAGACAGCGGAATATTCTTCATTAACGGAAACGGATACTGGAATGATAAAGCAGGAAAAGGGATGCGTTCTGTTTGCAAAACACTTATCCATTCGGGCTTTGATGCAGAGGTTGTTCCTACACAGGAGGAAGAAGCGTACAGAAATCTTGTTTTTATAGCAGGAAAAAGCAAGGAAAATGCCGGCATAATTACAAGCAAAAGAATCGCTGACCTGAACCTGGAAAATGCGATTATTTTAACAGACGAAAAGCCTCAACTAGAGATATTGAACGCTGAAGCAAATAAAAAATGGAGAGAAGCCTGCATGAACTATTTTTTAAACGGGTATTATTCGAAACAGGATATGCTGTTGTTTGAGTGAAGACACCCCACCACCCCCTCCATCTCCCCCAAAGGGGGAGAGCCAGCGCGCATCTCCTTCCCCTTTGGGGAAGGTTGGGATGGGGTG
Organism: Bacteroidota bacterium; assembly: GCA_004297845.1. Classification (GTDB taxonomy): domain Bacteria; phylum Bacteroidota; class Bacteroidia; order Palsa-948; family Palsa-948; genus Palsa-948. The sequence goes on from SCSP01000024.1 coordinate 9,504, forward strand.
GTGGGGCACCTAAGGCGCCAACCTCTCTATCTTCCACTTTCCATTTTTTTGCTTATTGAAAACAATCCTGTCATGCAGCCTGCTTTCCCTGCCTTGCCAGAATTCAAATGAGGAAGGAACCAGCCTGTATCCTCCCCAATGGGACGGACGTGGAATGGTTTTTCCTTCAAATGTTTTTGTG
>SCSP01000259.1 GCA_004297845.1 Bacteroidota bacterium
GATGTCAAACGGATTTACCGATTCCACTACTTCAATTCCCAAACCTTTCAGCAGGCGGGGGATATCAATTTCATGATACTTGGGAAGATGTTGTGAAGCGCCCGGATGTGATTGGTGGCCTGTCATACCAATTGTGCGGTTATCAAAGATCACCACCAGAATATTTGCCCGTGTATAAACTGCATTGACCAGGGATGTTAGCCCTGAATGAAAGAAGGTGCCATCTCCCACCAGTGCAACTACCTTTTTTCCTTTACCTGAATTTTCAAAAGAGGTATATAATCCCTGCGCCATGGAAATGCTCATACCCATGTGATTGATGGTATCGATCATTCTCAGGGGCGGAAGAGCGCCCAGTCCAAAACAACCAATATCTCCGCAGAGGATCAATTCACTTTGCTCCCGTGGAATCGCCAGTTTTAGCAGATAGAATGTAGCGCGGTGCGGGCAGCCGGCACACAGGATCGGAGGACGGGGTGGCAGATTTTGCAAAAATACCCCGGTTCCATCCAGGGGAATATTTTTCTTCTCGCTAAATTTTTCTTTAAAGAAAGTTTCCAGCACCTGCGTAAGGAGATCTATTGAAAACTCTCCTGTCGAAACCAGCCCCGAAAAACCTTTACCAAGAAGTTCTTTTCGGATATTATTTTTCTGAGCAAGCACCCGTACAGCATTCTCAATAAAGGGCTCAAGTTCTTCCAGTATCAATATCTTACTGAAATCACTTTTCAAAAACCTTACTACTTCCTTTTCCGGAAATGGATGAATCAGCCCGAGATCAAGAACACTTGCCTTTTGAGTAAGTTTATGCTGAAAAAGAATCTCATTAAGATAGACAGCGGCTACACCGCTGCTGATGATCCCGAATTTCGCCTTGCTTCCTTTGAAAACCGTTTTGCAGTTCTTGGCCAGCATTTCGAGTACGCATTTCTGTTTTAACTTATCCAGTAATTTAGAATGAGCGGCAGCTGTTCGTGCAGGAATATTTATATGCTCAGGAATCCGATTGAACTGCGCTTCGCGGTTTTCATTATTTATATTCTGATGTAAAAATGTTCCTCTTGTATGAGAAACACGCGTAGTGGTTCGGACAATCACGGGTAGTTTTATTTTGTCCGATAGAAGAAATGCCTGTTTTGTCATTTCGAGCGCATCGGCAGGCGTTGCAGGATTAAAAATCGGAACAGAAGCCATGGGCCCCCAGTAGCGCGAGTCCTGCTCGTTTGAACTGGAATGGCAGCCCGGGTCATCGCAAAGAATGATCACCAGCGGAGCAAGGATGGTCTGGTAGGTAATGCTCATCAGCGCATCGCTGGCCACATTCATTCCCACATTTTTCATCACGCACAGGGCGCTCTTGTTTCCGACAGAATATGCAATTGCCTTTTCAAGCGCTATTTTCTCATTGACGCTGTATTCAAAATAGATCCTGTGCTTAGTTTGTTCCGGATATTTTTCCACATTCCCGCTCTTGCTCTGAAAATCATCTACAAACTTAAATACCTCCGAAATTTCAGTGGAAGGAGTTCCGGGATAGGAGAACACACCGCACACACCCGCTTCAATTGCACCGCGGGCAATGGCCACATTACCCATTGCGCAAACCTTTTTCGCTTTTGGATAAGAAGAGAGTATGTCTATTGTTTGCCTGAGCATCCTACTTTTGCTTTAAGCTTACCATTTTTTAATCGGCAATTACCAATGTACCTGTGGCAGAGATATTGCCGCCATTAGTCATTCGTATAAAATACAACCCACCGGATAAATTACCACGATGCATTGTAACGGTATTACCGGAAATATCTGTAATTTGTTTTACTTCCTGTCCAAATGAATTGTAAACAGTCAGTACTGCGTCATTGAAACTTCCCTCCGTCCGGAAGGTCACTTCAGCCGAGAAAGGGTTAGGATAAATTTCAATCAGCTCACCTCCGAATAACTCTTCAATTCCAACCACACAGGGATTAACACAGTAGGTAATTGTAGTTGCAATAGTCCCGGTGTTCAGGTCAACAGCCCCGCCCGTTTGATCGCAAAAATCAAAGGTTCCGGTCATAGACCCCGAGTTCCAAGAATTGTTACCAATACAAAATTTGCCGGCACCATTTATCTGATTCCCGTTATGCCAGTCATGGGTTACAAAAACAACTCCATCATTAGCAAATATGGCAGGACTTGCCATCGTATCAATGTTGGAGAAATCGTGAGCAATATAAACGACCCCTGTACCTGAATTAGTAAAACTTTTCGCGTTGGTAAAATCATTCGATGTCAAGGTGCCGGGATTTCCAACATTTGCAAGATTTAAAAAATTAACTGACGCGATGGAGCCGTTGTTAGCTATTACGCCTCCGGTGCTATTCATAAACTGAGAGGCATTTATTGCTGCGAAATTATCCAAAGAGGCGATGTTTAATAAACTATCCATTTGACAGATGCCATTGTTAATTACCACGCCACCGGAATTAAACAACACTCTTGCTACATGGAAAGAACCACTCACAGTAAGCCATGCAGTTCCGCTCGGATAATTAAGAGCAAATGCCCTCATGGCGGAGTTGCCGGTTAATGAACCCGAAGAATTAATTGTAACAGAACCTGAAGTATGGCTGTAATCCATATCTAAGGTCACCGCATGATTAATTACCACAGTGCCACTTCCCATGGGCGGAATACCACCCCAGGTGGCAGGACTTGACCAGTTGCCGCTCGCAATGCTTGTTTGCGCGAAGGCACTGCTGCTGCCAATTAAAGCCACCCATGCAATAGAGTAAATTGTTCTTTTCATTGTACTGTCGTCAGTGATTATAGTGCTGACACCGCACTTTTATTGATTGATTTGTTTTTTTGCAATAAAATATAATTACCAAGCACATTATAAATTCAACTGCGATTCAGGCATTAGATTCAAATAATTTTTTCTATTTTCATTTTTTTTATCTCCTCCTCTTTTATTCCAACCTGTTTTAGTACCAATTCATTCTGCTCGCCAAGATTGGGGGAGCAGAATGAAT
>SCSP01000260.1 GCA_004297845.1 Bacteroidota bacterium
CAGTAGTAGGACATTTGAGGATGATACAAAAATCACCTGAACGTGTAATGGGATATTTTAATTCCAAAGAAACAAAATATGCTGCGTGAATGTAGATTCTATTATGAGACGGTTAATAATGGATACGTGGTATGCTACCTCACAGATGATGGTTCGTCTGCAAAACGAAGGCAAAATATTTTACTGTCCCATTAAAGTGAACAGGCAAGTGGATGAAAGTGGTGACAAACAGCCCTATCAATCTGTGGAAAAATTAACTTGGACAGAAGAAGAATTGAAATGCGGCAAGAAGGTTAAAATCAAAAAGACCTCCAGGAATATGAAAGTACAATTGTTCCGAGTGACGATTTCCAATCGCACGGAATACATCATTACCAATGATCCGACTCAAGTATCTGCTGAGGAAGCTTTGAAAAAAAGTTCCTTCAGATGGAAAATTGAGCAATTACACAGAGAGGAAAAACAACTTACTGGCATTGAAAACTGCCAAGCCCGAACCAACCGAAGTCAGCGTAATCATATTCTTTGCTGCACATTAGTATGGTTATTCATGTCAACTACCGCACATCAACAAAAAACAACAACCTATCAAGTAAAACAAAATCTATGGAAACAGTACCTAACTCAACAACTGCAAAATCCTACGCTCGCTTTTGCGTAAGTCCTATTACAATTACTGACAAACGGTTACAAACGGATGGAATGGCGACAAGCCCTACTAAAATGGAGGGATAACAGCAATGCAACAAGCCACTAGGGGCAAGTTTCAAAGCAACATCAAACGCTTGACACTTTCTCCACAAATGTTTCGCAGTGGACAAAAAAATAATTCTTCGACAGACACGAGAGCCACCGATAATTCGACTCGACAATTCTTGACTGTTTGAAAATATTATAATATTGCAATACAAATAAAGTGGAGACCAGCGGCCACCAGAAAAACGGGGCGACACCGAAAAGCCATACGAGTAGGACAATTTTAAATTAAACCAAAATGAATACGAAAACAATTTTAAACATCGCAGCATTTGCATTAATGGTAATCGGCTTATCATTCAAATCACTTCATTGGCCAGGTTCAGCCACCATTGTTATTCTATCAGCAATAATAATGCTTGTATCGCTTTTTATGTTTGCAGTAAAAGACAACAAGGAAGCGGGAGTGAACGATGCGCTTAACTATTTTTTATCCGGCACAGTAGCTCTCTGGATTATAGGTGCGATATTCAAGTTTCAGCATTGGCCAGCAGCTGGGATATTTGTGATTGTCGCTTATGTTTTATCAGTTGCTTTACCAATAATTTTAATAGCGCAAAAAGATGACTTTAAAGTATCGCGGCAGTTTCTCATTACATTTTTTACTTTCTTTCTATTGTTATTAGGAACTCTTCACCATAATCCTATATCAAAATTTTTAGGAAGTGGCGGGGACTACATAAAAACAACAATAGGAATAGAAAATGATTCTACTACAGTAACTCACTCGGACTAGTTAATTTTCAAGTTTGTCGTGTGACCGTTTCGCGGACAGCCACGCGGACGGCCACGACAGACAAACCAGCCCCTAACAGCAAATTGCCTTTATTGCCGCCTCATTCTTGATTTTGAAAATTGTTTTCATATATTTGTTTCTGATTCGACAATAACTCTCACGGTTGACAGTTAACAAAGACAAATGAAATGAGCGACTTTCAAAAAATAATTAATATCATAAAGACAGTTCGGAACAAAATTGTAAATGATACCGATGTTGTTTGGGCTGGTTGTAACAGCGCAACTGACTTACAAGTAGAGATTGACAACGATTTAGACAAACTTGAAAAAGGCGACTTAACAATACTCGACAAATTCAAACATCGCTTTCTTCCGACAGCGACATTTCAAGAAGTATCTTTATCAAACGGATGGGGTGATGAATTTATAGAATTGGCGAACAAGTTTGATGAATTGTATGAAAAAATAAAATAAACAGACAACTTCTCTTTCATCCGACTATTACGCATTTCATTAACAGCAGACAAATCCTGCACAATTTTTTTTCATGGTTTTTGAGCGCACTTATTGCACATTGCCGTGCTCGCGTCTTTTTTATTGATTTTTGGTTGCTGTGCGCGGCAAAGAACAAAAATGAGCGTAAATCATAAAACCGCGCCAAAAAATTAATGACAAATTAATTCATGTAAGTTTGTTCCTGCGGACAGCGAAGTGCTCCGAAACCCCGCGGAACATTAAGTTAAGCACAATGCAAAAACCCTCATCCCTTCCCTAAAAGGGTGAAAACAAATAAAACAATGCTCCCTTTAAGGATGATGCACGAGTTTTCCAATCAATAATGTTAGTTAATAAACATTAAAGAGAAATGATAAAGGAGAGTAATCTTTAATTTTGATGAAAATTAATACTCCTGATTAAAGGGATCAAGCAAACACTAATACTGTTTTCTCTCTTTAGGGACGGGGCAAATTGTTTTTCTTGAATCCCTTTAAAAAACTCGCTTCCCAAACTGCCATTTATGGACTTCCCACCATCGTAGGGCGTTTGTTGAATGTTTTGTTAGTACCGCTTTACACTCGGATTTTTCTTCCGGAGGAATACGGTACAGTAACAGAGATGTATGCCTATGTTTCTTTTTTACTGATTGTACTCACTTATGGCATGGAAACAGCATTGTTCAACTTTTCGCGGCAAGAAGAAAATAAAGAAAAACTATACTGTACTATTTTGCTATCTGTGAGTTTTACTTCTATTCTGTTTGTTGCAGGTCTATGGATATTTTCCCGGCCCATTGCCGATCTCATTCTCTACCCGGATCACCCGGAGTATGTCGTTTGGTTCGGATTGATACTCGGTCTCGATTCCATTTCCTCCATTGCCTTTGCCAAACTCCGCGAGCAGCAAAAGGCAAAAACCTTTGCGGTGATTAAATCTCTGAACCTTGTTACCTATATTTTCTTCAATCTCTTCTTTATCGTTTATTGCAGACAGCAATACGAAACAAATCCGGATAGCTGGGTAGGTTCATTTTATTCACCTGAGATTGGAATTGGGTATATCTTCATTTCCAACATCATTTCGAGCGCGGTACCACTTCTGCTCCAACTACCCTCCATACTCAAGGCTTTTTCTCTTTTCCAAAGGGGGGAGGGGGCGATTTTCGATTTCGTTCTGCTGAAAAAAACACTCCTTTATTCCTTCCCGCTTTTAATTGCAGGGCTGGCAGGAATGACGAACGAGACAATGGACAGGCTCCTTCTCAAATATCTTTTGCCTTCCGATGTGGCCTTGGCGCAAGTTGGGATTTACGGTGCTTGTTACAAAATTTCAATAATCATGACAATATTCATTCAGACATTCCGGTATGCCGCAGAGCCATTTTTCTTTTCACATGCATCTGAGAAGGACGCCCAATCTGTGTTTGCCAGGGTGATGAATTATTTCGTTATTGTTTGTCTCATCATTTTTTTGGGAACCTGGATGAATATTTCCTGGATACAGTACTATGTAGGGGATGAGTATCAGCAGGGAATTGAAGTGGTGCCTGTACTGCTTTTAGCCAACTTCTGCATGGGCGTTTTTCTGAATCTTTCGATTTGGTATAAACTATTCGCTGCCACACGTTATGGAGCCTACCTGACCATTTTCGGTGCTTTCATCACGCTAATCGGAAACATTGTTTTCATTCCGGTATACGGTTACATGGCTTCTGCCTGGACCACACTCCTCTGCTACTCCTCCATGATGCTGATTTCATACTTAATCGGAAACAAACATTATCCTGTGAATTACGACCTTAAAAGATTTTTTGGATACGTTACATTATCGTTAATTTTGTACTCTTTTAGCAGGTATATGGAGGTTGAATCCTATGCAATTGATTTGACGTTGAAGAATTTATTGGTTTTAGTTTTTGTAATTGTTGTCTTTTTTGTTGAAAGAAATAGCCTGAGAAAATCGGTGTAATCTATGGCAATGAAAGTCAGAATAATTAACAAATCAAAACACGCGCTGCCAACCTACGCCACTTCGGCAGCGGCCGGCATGGATTTGAGGGCCAATCTGGATTCGCCAATTGTACTGAACTCTTTGGATCGCACGTTAGTTCCTACCGGATTGTTTATTGAACTACCTGTTGGAACTGAAGCACAGATACGTCCGCGATCAGGGATCGCCTTTAAAAACGGGTTGACGGTTCTAAATTCCCCCGGCACCATTGATGCGGATTACCGGGGAGAAGTGAAGGTGATTCTGGTAAACCTTTCAAAAGAAAATTTTACCATCAATGACGGTGAACGCATCGCGCAAATGGTAATTGCCAAACACGAGCAAGCAGCATGGATAGAAGTGCAGCAACTACAGGAATCGGGTAGGGGAGCCGGAGGGTTTGGAAGTACCGGGAAAAAGTAGCGCACCCTTCTCTGTGACCTGAGGTTGCAACCTGCGGTTGTTCTCAGGGGAGGGAGGAAGTGCGTGAAAAATAATATACACTAACATTTCTCTCCCCTTGATGGGGAGAGACAGAGAGGGGGTGATAATATGAAAATAATCATACCAATGGCCGGAATGGGAAAGCGGATGCGCCCACATACTCTCACGGTGCCGAAACCGTTGATACCGATTGCGGGAAAACCAATGGTGCAGCACATTGTGGAGGATCTGGCAGGAATATGTCCTGAGAAAATTTCCGAGATCGCATACGTTATATCCCGCACATTCGGCAAGGAAGCAGAGAATAACTTGGTTGCTGTAGCAAAAAAGCTGGGCGCTCAGGGAAAAATATATTATCAGGATGATCCTCTTGGAACAGCACATGCCATTTTATGCGCCAAGGATTCGTTAGATGAGAAAACGCTAATCGCTTTTGCCGATACACTTTTTATTCCCGATAAAACGGCAAAAGTGGATACAAACAAGGATGGTATCATCTGGGTACAGAAAATACAAGATCCAAGGCAGTTTGGCGTGGTAAAACTGGATAAAGAAGGTTTTATCACTGATTTTGTGGAAAAGCCCCAAAATTTCGTCTCTGATTTAGCGATTATAGGGATATATTATTTCAAAGACGGGACTTATCTCAAAAAGGAACTGCAATACCTCATTGATAATAACCTGAAGGAGAAAGGGGAATATCAACTGACCAATGCTATGGAAAGCATGAAGAAAAAGGGAACGAAGTTTGTTACCTCTCAAGTGGCAGAATGGCTGGATTGCGGAAATAAAGATGCTACGGTTTATACCAATAAGAAAATCCTGGAACACAAAAACAGCCGGAAGCCGGAAGCCGGAAGCAAGAAGTCAGGTATCATACAGCCCTGTTTCATTGGTGAGAATGTGCAGATCATCAATTCAACGGTGGGACCTTTTGCTTCTATAGGGGATAATACCGTCATTGAAAATTCGACCGTGGAAAACAGCATCGTGCAGACAAATACAAAAATCAAAGACGCCAGGCTCTGCAATTCAATGCTGGGAAATTACGTGGAGTTCTCAGGTGCATCCGATGATGCAAGTATCGGGGATTACAGTGTTATTAAGAGTTAAATATTTAGTACCTTTCAATCGTTAATATGAAATTCATGAGATCGTCTGTCGTATTGTTTCTGCTTTTTGCCCTTTCTGTCCTGTTATTCGGGTGTAAATCATCCCGGACCATCACTCAAAAAACAGATGAGGACAACAGTGAAAAACTGCCCCTTTCCTACGGAGAACTGAGGAAGCTGGATGTGAATTTTTCGGAGGGACTGATCAAAAAAATGCAAGGCGATTACCCTGAGGCTATCGACAAGTTCAAAAAGTGCCTGGATGTGTACCCTAACCATGCCGCTTCCATGTACGAGATCGCATTTATCGATAACGGAGGAGGAAAAAGCGCAGAGGCAATCCCCTACGCCCAAAAAGCTGTTTCGCTGGATGAAACGAACGAATGGTACCGCCTGCTGCTTGCAAAATGCTACATGGAGACAGGTAAATTTGTTGATGCCTCTTCTTCTTTTGAAAAGCTGGTAAAATATAATCCGGAGAATGTGGATTATTATTTTTTATGGTCATCTGCTTTATTGCACGCAGGAAAAGTGAAAGATGCGCTGGAAGTATACGACCGGATTGAGCAGAAGATAGGTGTGAGTGAGGAAATATGCCTGCAAAAAGAAAGAATATATTTATCCCAAAATCAATTTGACAAAGCGGTTGCCGAGGCACAGAAGCTTATCAATTCAACTCCCAGCGAGACCCGTTATTATAACATGCTGGCTGAATTATATCTTCAGAATAATAAGCCGGAAAAAGCAATGGAGGTTTGCAACAAGGTATTTGAAATCAATCCTAAAGAACCCCGCACTCATTTGTTGTTGGCGGAGTATTACGAAAGCCTTTCGGATGACGCGAAGGCATTTTCTCATGTAAAGGTAGCCTTTGAGAACCCCGATATGAGCATTGACGAGAAGGTAAAGATCCTTATCGGTTATTTCAATATTCCTGAAAAATTCAAAGAAGAGCGGGAGGAATCTGCCGAGTTAATCAATATTCTGGTGAGAGTACATCCTAATGATGCCAAGTCGTACAGTATGCAGGGGGACTTTTTAAACCGAGATGGAAAAAATAACGAAGCCCGCGATGCCTTCCGCAGGGCAATTCAGCTGGATAAGACACGCTATCCCATCTGGAAGCAGGTGATGGCGCTGGATGAGATGCTGGGAGATTTTGATTCCATGGAATCCGACAGCAGACAGGCAATCGAACTATTTCCTTCAGAACCCCTTTCTTACATCTTCAATGCCAGCGCGAATTATCAGAAAAAAAATTACAAGCAAGCCATCGAGATCATTGATAACGGAAAAGATTATGTGGCGGGCGATAAGAAACTACTGGCGCAGTTTTATTCCGTTCAGGGAGATTGTTACAATGCTACCAAAGAATATCCGCTTTCGGATGAAAAATTTGAAAAAACCCTTAACCTTGACCCCGATAATGCCAACGTGATGAACAACTGGGCCTATTATCTTTCTCTCCGTAATGAGAAGTTGGACAAGGCCGAAAAAATGGGATCGCGCGCTAACCAACTGGTGAAAGACAATGCATCCTACGAAGATACCTACGCTTGGGTGCTGTACAAACAGAAAAACTATGAAGAGGCAAAAAGGTGGCAGGAGAAAGCGTTGGAGCACGGTGGTGAAAAAAATGGCACGCTGCTTGAACACTACGGAGATATTTTATTTCAGCTTGGACAACCCGATAATGCGTATGAATACTGGCAGAAAGCAAAAGTTACAGGCAAGCATTCCGACCTGCTTGATAAAAAAATTTCAGACAAAAAAATGTACGAGTGATGGGAGGCGGTTTAGGGTTTGCAGTTCATAGTTTATGGTTTGACCGGAGACTAAGGACAGGAAATCGGAGGCTGTTTTTCTGCTTTGTACTTTGTACTTTATACTTCGTACTTCTCACATCCTGTAAATCGAAAAAAAATCTCCCCGCCCATCCTGTGGTCAAATGCAGGCTTGATTATAAGAGCGCTAAAACCCTTGTTTCTCTTCTTGAAAAAAATCAGGCTGTTTATTCTACACTCAACGGCAAGATAAAGGCCAGCGTGGAGGTGGATGACAAAGGTACCGACTTTACTGTTTCTCTCCGCATGCGCAAGGACAGCATCCTTTGGGCATCCATCTCGCCTGCACTTGGAATTGAAGTGATCCGGTTTGTAGCTACCAAAGACACATTGAAATTCATTGACCGCCTGCACAGCAATTATTTTGTTGGTGGTTATGATACACTCAGCAAGATGCTCAATACGGAAATTGATCTTGATATCCTGCAGTCTTTGTTAGTGGGTAACAGTGTAGAATTTTATATGGAAGATGAGAAGTTGCGTGCAGGTATAGATTCCTGCAGGTATCTTTTAGGAACTATCCGGAAACGCAAACTCAGAAAAGTGATACAGAAAGGAAAGGAACTGAAGGAGCCTGCGCAGAATATATGGCTATCCGACAGCGTCTTCAAAATTTCCAGGATTTTGTTCCGGGAGTTTGAATCAAACAGAGAATTTGATGCCCGGTTTCAAAATTTCCAGTATGCAGATATGGGCGAGGGGCAGGCAAAAACAGTTTCGATTCCTTTCAGCATACAATTTATCGTAAAAGCTAATAAAACAGGGTCCATAAACCTTGAATACACCAGAGTCAGCGTCAATAAACCACAAACATTTCCGTTTTCTGTACCGGATGGGTATACCCGGATCGGAAAGGTAAAAAGCAACAATCAATGAAAAGGGTATATGGTATAAAAGTATATGGCAAGTTGTTAAGGGTATTACTCCTTATCTCTCTATTCCTCTATACCTTATACCCTTTGGCTGCCCAAACCCAGAAGAAAAAAGAGCTGGAAAATAAGAAGCAGGAGCTTCAGAAAGATATTGATTACCAGAACAAGTTGTTAAATGAGGTGAAGAAAAATAAGAACCGCTCGATGATCCAGTTGGCTATCCTGAATAATAAGATCGCGAAGCAGCAGGCATTGATAAATACCATCAACAAAGAGTTGAATGTTCTGGAAGGCAATATTTCTGAGGCGAAAGAAGGAATACTCCGGAAGGAAACGGAATTAAAACTTCTTAAAAACGATTATGCCAAAATTATTTTTGCGTCCTTCAAGAACCGTGATTCATATTCCAGGATCATGTTCCTGTTCGCCTCCAATGATTTCAACCAGGCCATTCAGCGCATCAAGTACATGCAGTATTACACCGAAGCAAGGAAAAAACAAGCCGGCTTGATCGAAGACACACAAAGGCAACTGCTCACTGAAAAACAGGAGATGGAAAACAGGGTGGACCAGCAAAGCAAGACCCTCTCCGAGAAGCAAACAGAGACCGGAAATCTTTCAAAGCAGAAAAAGGACAAAGAAATAACACTGACGGACCTGCAGAAAAGAGAGAAAGAGATACGTGCAGACATCAGGAAGAAGAAAGAACAGGCGGAAAAGCTGCGAAGAGCGATCGAAAAAGTGATCGATGCCGAGATTGCAAAATCAATTCCCAAAGGAAAAGAGGGAACCGGGGATGTAAAAAAAATCACGCTGACTCCTGAAGAAAAGGACCTTTCCAATAATTTTGAAAGTAACAAGGGCAAACTTCCCTGGCCCTTGGCGGAAGGCGTGATCACAGAATCATTCGGCAAACACCAGCATCCTGATCTGCCGGGAGTTGAAATAAATAATAACGGTGTAAACATCGGAACGAATAAAGGAGCCAGTGTGAGAGCAGTATTCAACGGCACAGTTGTGGCAGTTGCCTCTGTTGGCGGAATGGAAGGAAAGGTCATTATTCTGAAACACGGAGAATATCTCAGCGTTTATTCAAATATTGATGAAGCATTTGTGAGATCGGGCGATAAGATAAAAACAAAGCAGTCAATCGGCAAAGTGCTTACGGATGATAATGCCGGAACGGAACTTCACATGGAAATATGGAAAGGCCAAACCATGCTGAATCCGGAGAGCTGGATTGTAAAATAATTGTTTTAAACAGGAAGCTCACAATACCTCATCGAAGTACGAAAAAAATACATACGAACGTACGAAGTACGAACAGGGGTGTATCACAAAATTCACTTTTATCGCCTCACCCCCAGCCCCTCTCCTCATGGAGAGGGGGCATGTGGTTGTGAGTTTTGTGATACACCCACGAACAGTTCGTACTTCGTACGTTCGTAAAAAATTCGTACTTCCATGGAATAATTACCCCAGTTCAATCTCAAACTGCACTAGGTCAATGAATTCCTGCACGCGTTCGTCCACTTCTTTTTGCTTTAAGCCTATTAGTTTTTCAGTTCCAAACTTTTCCACGCAAAAACTTGCCATGGCAGATCCGAAAATGATGGCGCGTTTCATGTTCTCGAACGAAATATCTTTTGTCTTTGCAAGGTAGCCAATAAAACCGCCGGCAAAAGAATCGCCTGCTCCTGTAGGATCAAACACATCTTCCAGCGGAAGAGCAGGAGCAAAGAACACCTGGTCGTTATTGAAGAGAAGAGCGCCATGCTCCCCTTTTTTAATGATAAGCGTTTTAGGACCCATTGCAAGAATCTTTTGGGCGCCTTTTACTAAAGAATGTTCTTTCGATAATATTCTTGCCTCTTCATCATTGATGGCAAGCACATCCACCATTTTTAAGGTGGCGAGCAGTTCGTCCAGTGCAACATTCATCCAGAAATTCATCGTATCGAGCACAACGAGTTTTGGGCGTTTAGAAAGCTGCTTGATCACTTTTTGCTGAACGGCAGGCGTAAGATTTCCGAGCATCAGGAAATCACAATTCTTATAGGACGCAGGAACGATAGGATTAAAATCAGCGAGCACATTTAATTCTGTAACGAGTGTATCGCGCGTGTTCATGTCGTTGTGGTATTTGCCCGACCAGAAAAAACTTTTCTCTCCTTTCTTGATTTGAAGTCCATCTGTGTTCACATGATGTTTTTTCAGTATGTCAATGGATGCTTGCGGAAAATCATCTCCCACCACTGAAACCAGGTTAATGTTTTTAGAGAAATAGGATGCAGCCAAAGAGATATAGGTGGCCGCACCTCCAATTATTTTATTTGTTTTTCCAAAGGGGGTTTCGATGGCATCGAAAGCGACAGTACCGACAACAAGTAAACTCATAGTATAAATTTTGCGCTAAGATATATTTATTTTTTCAGCCATTTTATCCGGTTTCGCATCAGGGGTGTATAACAAAACTCACAACCCCTCTCCTGAGGAGAGGGGCAGGGGTGAGGCGATAAAAGTGAGTTTTGTTATACACCCCGCATCAGCATAAGAAATAATGATATGCCAAATTCTTTATAATTTTGCTCATTAGTATGAACAAAGCAATTTTCCTGGATAGGGATGGTGTGATCAACAAAGAGACCGGCTATGTATATCGTGTAGAAGATTTTATTCTCACCAATGACATTATTCCTTCCCTGAAAAAACTACAGGATGCGGGATTCATCTTCCTGGTTATTACCAATCAAAGCGGCATTGCAAAAGAACTTTACAAGCACGAAGATGTTGCGAAAGTGCATACGCACCTGTTATCGCTGATGAAGGAGAATGGAATTTCTATTGCTGAAATTTATTACTGCCCCCACCATTCCGATGTAGAACCCTGTACCTGCAGAAAGCCTGATTCCGGAATGCTTGAAAAGGGCATTGCCCGATTCAACATTGATATTTCAAGATCTTTTATGATCGGAGATAAGGAGCGGGATATTGAAGCAGCGGCAAAAGCAGGAGTTAAAGCGTTTCATATTGAATCCGACAGTCCGATTATGGGAATTGCTGAAAGGATAGTTAAGGGTTAATGGCTAATGACTGTTTACATTAACCATTAAACATTTTACATCAATCATTTACTCATCATGCCCTTTCGGATTCTTTCCATCCTTCAACATTTTCTTTGTTTCTTCGCGCATAGTTTTAAGCGAATCAGCAACCTGCTTGTCCATTAAACGGTTCAGGTCCGGCTGCCCGGCATTTACC
>SCSP01000261.1 GCA_004297845.1 Bacteroidota bacterium
GCCAAAAATAGTGCTCCAGGAGGATCCGTCAAAATAAAAAGTGGCATTGTCCTGCGCCCCTGCCACGAGCCTGTTCGTGGTGTTTTTGGAACTGGAAAGACGGTAGAATGAAGTGATCGCCATCCCGTTGCTGATGTTGGTCCAGTTGGTGGGCCAGGGAATTCCGTTGCCTGCATCCGTCCAGGTCTGTGTAATAATATCGTTGGTCCTGTACAAGCCGCCATCATTACATACAAAAATATTTCCGGTCAGAGGCTGTGTTTCTATAAAGTGGATGTCAGCATGTACGGTAGGGCCGTAGTTCAATGTCCAATGGGCGGCAGGGTTGAAGGTCTGTGCGCCATCAGAGGAAGCCCAGAGATTTATTCCACCGACATACACCGTATTTTTATCCGTAGGATCTACACTGAATCCCAGGTCATAGGTTCCCTGCCCACCCGGTGAAGTGCCATCGTCATACGTAAGCAGGTTCACTCCCGGATTGATATAGACCCAATTTGCGCCTGCATCAATGGACTTATAAATACCATACGTACCGTCCAGGGCATCCACTGCAAATGCATAAATATAATTTGGATCAGAGGGTGCGATCGCAATTTTTATACGCTGTACCAATCCTGTGGCAGGAATACCAGTCGGTAACATAGTCCAGGTTGCGCCAAAATCAGTTGACTTATAAATTGCAGCGGAACCTGTATTTGAAGCGGCCAGCCAGCCCGATGCCGCATACAAAACAGTTGGGTTTACCGGGCTCTGTGCCAGGTCCCAAAACAAAGAATCATGTGTTTTGGTCCAGCTTGCACCGCCATTTGCCGTGATATAAATACCGGTGGCGCCACAAGCAACCAGCTGATTGCTGTTGGCAGGGTTTATTATTATTTTCCGGATCAGCGAAGCATCTCCGTCTGTTAACTGAAAACTCAGTGCAGTAGGCGACCAACTTATACCGCCATCGGTGGTCTTATACACGCCCAGTCCATAATGTGTGTTGCGTTTACGTCCGTCCAGGTTCAGCGCTACATCAATGTATTCGAAATCGCACAGGGAGATGTAAAGGGTGCTCGCATCATTCGGATCTATGCAAATATCGCTGATGCGGGTAATGGGTAGATGGTCCGTGAGAGGGATCCAGCTTATTCCGTCATTGACAGTTCTCCATAAGCCGCCCTGTGCAACACCGATATAATAGGTGGAGGGAAGTGTTGGATGAAAGGCGATGCAATTGATCCGCCCGATGCCATTCTCCATGTATCCCGTCATGTTGTTTGGAACCGCATAAGGCCCGAACGGGGTCCAGGAGGCAGTTACAAGGCTGGAAGAAGCGGCTGTTTGTTTTTGTCCGGCAACTTTTACAGCTTCATTGATGTAGATAGCCGGATCGGCAGGTTCGCCCCGGCCGTTGACCTTCTTTTGCATATCGCTTTCCCAGCGTTTGTAATATTTCCAGTTTCTCTCTTTTGGCAGGTCCTTTGTTTTTGCCCAGTCATCAAACTTTTTTTGCATTTCTTTGAACGTAATCTTTCCACCCGCCCCGGATTTTTTCAAGAACTCCTGTGCATTTGAAAATGTAATACCCGTTACGAGGGCAACTGAAGCCAGATAATAGTTTAATGATCTCATGGCAAAAGGATTTAATTCAAATTATAAACATCCTGTTCTCCCTCCATCTACCGGAACATTGATTCCATTGATATACGATGCTGCAGGCGAGGCGAGAAAGGCCGCAGTTGCGGCAATTTCGGATGCCTCAGCAAATCTGCCAAGCGGAATTTCTTTCAACCATTCCTGAGCTTCTTCTTTGGAAGAAAGGCCTGCCTTTTTTGCACGAGCGTCCAGCAACGTGTTTAATCGTTCAGTATTTGTTGCACCAGGGAGAATATTATTTACCGTTATTCCGAAGGTCCCCAATTCTCCGGCCAGTGTTTTAGACCAATTAGCAACCGCAGCGCGGATCGTATTTGAAACACCGAGCCCTTTGATCGGCTGCTTCACAGAAGTGGAAATTATATTGATGATGCGCCCGTATTTTTCTTTTTTCATTCCATCTACCACTGCCTGAACCAAAATGTGATTGCAAAGCAGGTGATTGGAAAATGCCTGGGTAAACTCTTCGGTCTTTGCTTCAAGAATGGGACCACCTGCCGGACCTCCTGTGTTGTTGATGAGGATGTGAACGGAGTTTTTTGTGGCGTACTCCTCTGTTTTTTTCTTTAATTCATCAGGTTTCGTAAAATCAGCTGCCAAGTAGCCATGCTTCTGGCCTTTGGAGGAATCCAGACCGGCAACCACATTTTTCAGCTTGCTTTCGTTCCGTGCAAGCAGGGTAACATTGGCACCAAGCAAAGCTAATTCAACAGCAATGGCTTTGCCGATTCCCTGTGTGCTTCCGCAGACGAGGGCATTTTTATTTTTCAAGTCAAGATCCATGTTATTTTATAACAATCTTTTCGATCTTATCTCCTGCCTTTATGTTGTCAATCACATCCAGTCCTTCCGTCACTTTCCCAAAGCAGGTATGTACACGGTCTAAATGAGAAGTATTGTTTCTGCTATGACAAACAAAAAATTGCGATCCACCGGTATCTTTCCCGGCATGGGCCATGCTGAGCACTCCGCGGTCGTGGTATTGATTTCCGCCCGAGGTCTCACATTTTATCTTGTATCCCGGTCCACCCGATCCGCTGCCATTCGGGCATCCGCCCTGTATTACAAAATCAGGGATCACCCGGTGAAAATTCAGTCCGTTGTAATAGCCGCTTTCAGCAAGCTTAACGAAGTTTGCAACTGTATTGGGCGCATCTGCATCATAGAAATCCACTTTCATAACACCTTTTGCTGTATGTATTTCCGCTTTTTTCATGGGAATTAATTTTTGACAAAAGTAAGACAATTACGTATATCTCCTTCTCCAATAGCAACTCCACGTACGGCAAGTCCTCTCTGTAGGAGAGGATTTAGGAGGGGTGGCTGTTTAATTTACCTTTGCATATGATCAATTTGGGCGTATATAATTCACTTGCAGTATTGAGGCGTGCGGAACAGGGCTTTTATCTGGGCGATGACTCGGGGGAATCGGTTTTACTGCCTAATAAGTACATTCCGGAAGGAGTCGGGATCGGTGATACGCTGGATGTTTTTGTCTATAATGATTCCGAAGACCGAATAATTGCCACTACGCTCACGCCTAAATTCACACTGAATAAATTTGCCTGTCTGGAAGTGGTGAATGTTACGAATAACGGAGCGTTTTTAGACTGGGGGCTGGCAAAAGATATTTTTGTTCCCTTCAACGAGCAGTCCCAAAAACTGGAGGTTGGCCAGCATCCCATTGCCTTTCTTTATCTCGACAAACTTACCAACCGTTTAGCAGCATCCTGCAAACTCAACAAATTTCTCAATAAGGATACCATTGGAGTAAAGGAAAAAGAGGAAGTGGAATTGCTGATCGGGGAAATGACAGATATAGGCATTAACGTGATCATCAACGACCGGTATAAAGGCATACTTTACCGGAATGAGATTTTTCAAACGCTCAGATACGGTGATCGTATGAAAGGCTACATCAAAAAGATAAGGGAGGATAATAAGATAGACGTAAGCCTGGAGAGGCTTGGTTATGAAAAAGTGCAGCCAAGCGAAGAAAAGATCCTGGCAAAGCTAAAAGAGAATAAGGGCTTTCTGAAATTGAACGACTACAGTTCCCCTGAAGAGGTTACCGCTGTGTTAGAAATGAGCAAGAAAACTTTTAAAAAGGCTATTGGCTCGCTTTTTAAGCAGAGAAAAATTCGGATTGAAGAGAGAGGAATTTATTTGAATAAGTAAGAGCTCATTTAAGCGGACTTCTCCCCAACTTTCCCGCAATAAACCCCGTAGTCCAGGCAGCCTGAAAATTAAAACCACCGGTTACGGCATCAATGTCAAGCACTTCTCCAGCAAAATATATTCCGTGACAAACTTTACTTTCCATAGTTTCGAAAGAGACGTCCTCAAGAGAAACACCCCCGCAGGTAACAAACTCTTCCTTGAAAGTTGTTTTTCCTTCTGCTTTGTAACAGTCGTTTACTAATGTGTTCAGCAATTTGTTAAGGTTTTTTTTCTTCAGATGGTTCCATGTTGTCTCCGCATTAATTTCATTCTTTTCAAGAAAGTATAACCACAAACGGTTTGTAAGCAGAAAAGGATTTTTGTTGCCAACTTGTCGTTTTCCGATGTTTTTTAATTCTGCATTGATCCAATCCCTCACTTGTTGCTCATTTTTATCTCCGAGCCAGTTGATCAGCACGTCAAATTTGTAATTCATCGCGTTCAATTTCCGTGCTCCCCATGAAGAAAGTTTTAATACTGCGGGTCCGCTCATTCCCCAGTGTGTGATGAGTAAAGCACCTTCGCTGCGTAAGGACGCAGAATTTTGCGTCCCTACGCCCTTGATTTTTATCGAAACAGGATTTGCAACAACACCCATCAATTTTTTTATTGACTCGTTGGGCATGTTGAATGTAAACAATGAGGGAACAGGAGGAACAATAGTATGACCAAGTTGTTTCAGCCAGTTGAATCCTTCAATTTTCGGGCTTCCCCCGGAGGCAATGATTATTTTATCGGCTGTTACCCTACGTGCAGTCGAAGGAGCTTTTCCGTTTGTCAGCAGGATAAAATCATTCTCTATTTTTCGAATTTCTGTAATTGCAATCATCTTCTGAATGACCACTCCAAGTTTATCCGCTTCCCGCATTAAACAATCAATAATAGTTTGAGAATTATCTGCGACCGGGAACATACGGTTATCCTCTTCCGTTTTCAGTTTTACGCCTCTGCTCTCAAACCATTGGACCGTATCCTTTGTATTGAACTGGGAGAAAGCTTTCTTCAACTGCTTTCCTCCCCTTGGGTAGAATTTAGCAAGTTGTGAATTCTCAAAACAAGCATGTGTCAGATTGCACCGTCCTCCTCCCGATACTTTGACTTTGGCTAAAAGCTTATCGGATTGTTCAAGAATGCAAACATCATAGTCCGGGTGGTGCATTTTGCACGACAGCGCTGCAAAAAATCCCGCAGCGCCTCCTCCGATAACTACAATTTTCAAGAAGATAAAGGTTACTTTTGTTCCAAACAAAAGTATTTAATAAATGCTTCTCGGCAAGATAAATATCCCCGCTCACCTACGGTTCCTGTTCTCCGTTTATTTGTGGGGTATTTTATTTTTTACGTTGCTCCGGATTATTTTATTGATAACGAATCTTTCAACGGATATTCTGCCTTTTGAAGACTATAAATATATAGCAGGTTCATTTTTTTACGGATTCAGGTTTGATACTTCTATCTCCTGCTATATGTTATCGCTTCCCTTTATTATTTCTTCTTTTGGATTTATTTTCCGTCCGCTCAGAAAGATATTTTTCTTCATTTCTTATTACCTCATACTTGTTTTCTATTGCGTTGCATTTTTTATTTGCTGTGCGGATATTCCCTATTTCAATCATTTCGCATCACGCATCTCAAGGGCTGCGCTTCACTGGACAGATACTCCCTGGTTCATGATTCGGATGATTCTGGGAACATTCAACTTTTGGATATACTTGATACCATTCCTGTTGCTGTGCGTCTATTTTATTAAAGCGGCAAATCGGGCTAAAAAAAAAGTGACGGAAAAAATTTCAGAAAAAACATTTTTATTTTCCTTGAAAAGCTTTTTATTCCTGTTGATTCTTGCTCCATTATTATTTCTTGGCGTTCGCGGAAGAATATCCGCGAAATCACCTATGCTGACCGGCACGGCTTATTTCTGTGATAACAATTTTCTGAACCAGTTGGGACTGAACGCTGTGTTTACGTTCATGACCAGCCTGCTTGAAGATATGCGTCCGGAAAACCAGCGTTTGAACCTGATGGATGATGAAACAGCTGTTAAAAACGTAAAAAAATACTTAAACTCCGGGAATGGCTTTAATTCACCTGTCGCAAGAAAAATAATTGCTGAAGGGGAAGCCCGAAAAATGAATATTGTACTGGTTATCATGGAAGGAATGTCGAGATTCAATATGGGGGCGCTCGGTGGCCCTACCCATGTTACCCCGAATCTGGACAGCCTGAAAAAAAGATCATTATGGTTTGAGAATATTTATACGCAGGGCATTCATACCTTCAACGGGATATATTCCTCGCTTTATTCTTACCCTTCTCTGGTTAATAAACATCCCATGGAAAATATTCCCTCCAAAAAATTCTATTCGATGCCGCAGGTATTCAAGGAGCATGATTATCAAACGCTTTTTTTTATCACGCATGACGGGCAATTTGACAATGCACAGGGGTTTTTGACGGGAAACGGGATAGACAGAGTTTACGCAGAAAACGACTACCCATCCGAAAAGGCGCTCAGCACATTAGGTATTCCCGATGATTATCTTTTCGAGTATTCTATTCCGAAACTGAATGAGATAGCTGATCAGAATCAGAATTTCTTTTGCGGTTTTATGACGGGAAGCAATCATTTCCCAATCATTTTTCCGGAATGGGCTGACATAAAATTCAACTCGACCGAAGAATACTTAAAGATTATCGAATACGCTGATTGGGCAATCGGGAAATTTATGAAACTTGCTTCGGAGCAGCGTTGGTACAAAAACACAATCTTTGTTTTTGTTGCAGATCACGGAACAAATTATCTGCATACGTATGATATGCCCATGGCCTTTCATTTTTCCCCTTTGATCATTCACGCTCCGGGGCTGAGACTCGAACCCAAGTCGTTTGATGGGATGGGCGGACAGATCGATATTTTTCCTACGCTGATGGGTCTGATGAACTTACCTTATACCAATAATACCATGGGTGTTGATCTCCTTAAAGAAAAACGTCCGTACATTTATTTTACTGCTGATAACAAGATCGGATGCATAGACAAGGAATTTTATTTCATTCACCGTATGAATGGAACGGAATCACTTTACAAATATGCCGATCTTGCACAGGATAATTACCTGAGTCAATTCAAGACACGCGCAGACAGCATGCGCACCTACGCTTTTTCTATGCTGCAGGCAACCCAATGTATTATTGAAAAAGAAAATTTTTCCGAAAAATAAATTTATGAAATAAAAATGAAAATTAAAAAAGAGAATCGATTATTTTGTCGTCCGCAATATTCGGCACTGTTATCCTGAGATTTTTGCTGCGCTTCATTTCCCGCTCTATGGCAAATATGGCTTCCTTGTTCCTGGCCCAGCTTCTGCGGGCAATGCCGTTATTAACATCCCAGAAAAGCATGGACCTTAATCTTCGGTTTGCCTCTTTCGTTCCGTCCAGCATCATTCCGAAGCCTCCGTTGATTACTTCGCCCCAGCCAACACCTCCACCGTTGTGCAGCGATATCCAGGTGGCACCGCGAAATGCATCGCCCACAAAATTCTGCACCGCCATGTCAGCCGTAAATTGAGAGCCATCATAAATATTGGAAGTTTCACGAAACGGAGAGTCGGTTCCTGACACATCGTGGTGGTCGCGTCCTAAAACAACAGGCGCAGAAATTTTTTTCTCCTTAATTGCTTTATTGAATGCCTCCGCAATTTTTATTCTGCCTTCTGCATCGGCATATAATATCCTTGCCTGTGAGCCCACTACCAATTTATTTTTCTGCGCTTCTTTTATCCAGCGGATATTGTCGGCTAATTGCTGTTTAATTTCTTTTGGCGCTTTTTTATAGATTTTCTCAAGAACTTTTGCGGCAATTTTATCTGTTGTTTCCAGATCTTTCGGACTTGCAGAGGTACAAACCCAACGGAAAGGGCCAAATCCAAAATCAAAATACATGGGGCCCATGATATCCTGGACGTAGGAGGGATATTTAAACGCCCCATCCCCAACCCTTCCCCTCAGGGGAAGGGAGAGTTCCCCCTCTCTTGAGGAGAGGGGGCCAGGGGGAGAGGCGAACACATCCGCCCCCGATCTTCCGGCTTCCAGCAAAAAAGCATTTCCGTAATCGAAGAAGTACATTCCTTGCGCGGTCAACTTATTGATGGCATTTACCTGGCGAACCAAGCTTTGCTGAACTTCCACTTTAAACCGTGCAGGGTCTTCCGACATCATCTTTTTTGATCCTTCAAAGGAAAGCCCCACAGGGTAGTAGCCGCCTGCATACGGATTGTGAAGAGAAGTTTGGTCAGAACCTAATTCAACTTTAATGTTTTTCTCTGCAAATTTCTCCCATAAATCTACAATGTTTCCCTGGTAGGCCAGTGATACAGGTTCTTTTTCAGAGCGTACCATTTCTATTCTCTCTATGAGTTTGTCAAGGTCTGAGTAAACTTCATCCACCCATCCCTGGGAATGACGGGTTTTTATTGCTTTGGGATTTATTTCGGCAATGACAGCAATGACTCCTGCAATCACAGCGGCTTTTGGCTGAGCACCGCTCATTCCGCCCAAGCCAGACGAAACGAAGACAGGAGTCAGGAGTTGGGAGTTGGGAGATTTGTTTTCTCTTCCGCCTTCTGCCTTCTTGCTTCTTCCATGCTTACCGTACATTCTCTTTGCATTAAGGATGGTAATAGTAGTTCCATGCACAATCCCTTGCGGGCCGATATACATGAACGATCCTGCTGTCATTTGTCCATACTGGGTAACGCCCAGCGCATTGAATTTTTCCCAGTCGTCCTGTTTGGAATAATTCGGGATCATCATGCCGTTGGTAACAACAACGCGGGGCGCATCTTTATGCGAAGGGAATAATCCGAGCGGATGGCCTGAATACATCACCAGCGTTTGCTCACCCGACATCGTTGCCAGATATTTCATCGTAAGGAGATACTGCGCCCAGTTCTGGAACACCGCACCGTTACCTCCGTAGGTAATTAATTCATGAGGATGCTGCGCTATTGCATGATCCAGATTATTCGAGAGCATGTGCATAATCGCCCCCGCCTGCTTTGACTTGAAAGGGTACTCATTGATCGGACGGGCGTAAATTTTATAATCCGGACAAAAGCGATACATATAGATCCTCCCGTACGTTTTTAATTCATCCGCAAATTCTTTTGCAAGAACAGGGTGAAATTTCTTTTGAAAATACCTCAGCGCATTCTTGACTGCCAGCTTTTTTTCTTCTATTGATAAAATATCTTTTCGTTTAGGAGCGTGATTGAGCACAGCGTCAAAGATTTTTGGTGCAGGGAGCGTTTCGGGGACGCCCTGTAAAATATTTCTTTGAAATTCTTTTGTTGTCATTTTTTGACTTTGTACAGGTGGTATCGTATCGTTGGAATATTTACCTTTTCGATATTAATGGAATCCGGGGCAGCGGTTCCAGACTCTAAAATTACATAATCATTCTCACGCTTAATCCGGCTGTCGAGGCAAATATAATAATGCCGGATAAGGTATTCCTGGAACGACCATTGTCTCCAAAGAGCCGGGGTTGCTCCCACAACCACCCCGCCCGAAACTATCCTTCCTATCAAATGCACATCGTGTAACGTGTCCTTGTCACGGCTTGCTTTCCCTGTCTGAAGAAAAGAAAAAATAAGAGAGCCGATAAGCAGCAAAAAAGAGAGAAGGCGGAAAATTTTAAATAAGCGGGACTGTATATTTATTTTTCCGATAAGAACCGATACGTAAGGAGCGGAAACAGCCGCCATGGCAATGGCAAAATAGGGGAATGAGGTAACCAGGTAAAATCCGCGTTGTTCCAATGTTACTATCAATGGAAATGAAGCCGAAACCCCGGTTAATAAAAAAAACAATATTTGCTTTTTGAAAAACGGAACCGGAACTTCTTCTTTTTTTTGTTTCCTCATTAATAATACAATCATAATTGAAAGAGCCATCATCGGCATTAGTTCCAGGAACAAACGGTATATCAGGTAAAACCTGTTTTCAACTGCAACCACATTTTGTATGCTGTTCAATACCCGGTTATGCAAATAGGCGCTTAAGCTTTGAAAGATCGTATTGTTTTGCAGCAGAATGAAATAAATTGTAAACGGAACAAGGAACAGAAGCAAGGAGTAAAATACCGTTTCCCTGAATGAAATATTTTTGTGAGCTACACTCCCTGTCCTTCGGCTACCCCCTTCAAAAGGGAAATTAACAGCCCATCCGCCCAAAAAAGCAATCAGGGGAAACATACCTTGTATTCCTTTTGTGAGGGAAGCAAGAAAAATGAAAATACCTGAAAGAATAATGAGCAGAAAAGAACTCGTTTGAAAAAACCGTACAATAAAAATGACAGCAAGCAGGTCAAAAACCGACAGGGTGTTCTCCAGCACATTATTGGAATACGCCCAGAAGCAGACAGGGATTGTGATCCAAAACAGCACAGGAAGCCAGCTTAGTTTTTTTATTTCACGTTCATTTTTAAAGATCATCCCCCATAATACCGCAATTAAAGCAGCGTTGATAAGGGCAGTTAAAAAGGAGTAACCTCTTTCTACATACATACTGCCTCCGAACATTTTAAAGAATAAGGCTTGTATCCCAAACCCCAATGGTGGTTGTTGGTCAAAAAACGGATGAAGTGTCTTGCTAAAATGAGGAAACCAGAAAGAGCTGATCCCATCCGCTAAATTTTTTGACACAGAGGCATACAGCAAACCATCCATGAACATTCCGTCTTGCAGCAGGGTAGGGAGAATGAGCGCAACGAGAATGGCAGTGGTAAAAACAAAAAACGGAAATTGTTTCTGCATGAAAATTTTATTTTTCTTTTTTTACTTCTACTTTTCCTGTCTTTTTGTTGTATCCGTACGGACAATGCCTGCATCCGCTTAAGCAACAGTGTCCGCGCCTCAAGTGATATTTTTCGGTAAAGATAATGTATCCTTCCTCACTCATATAATAGTCCTCCGGATCAAGGGCTTGTTTGCCTGAGTTGTCTTGCATCGAATCAAAATTAGGTATTTTTGAGAGTGAAAATTCCTCTGCAGAAAATTTCAGACCCGGTAATTGCTGCTTCAGGTATTGATCTGTTCGTCCTGCGCCTGGATATGACTCATCCTCATATTAGCGGGAATAAATGGTACAAATTGAAATACAACCTGAAAGAAGCAAAGAGGCAGAAGAAAGAAACGCTTCTTACATTTGGTGGAGCTTATTCAAATCATATCGCGGCAGCAGCATCGGCAGGGAGGGAGTTTGGGTTTAAAACGATTGGGATAATACGGGGGGAGGAACTCCGCACAGCCGACCTCACCCATAACCCCTCTCCAAAGGAGAGGGGAACGAAGGGCACCAATCACACTTTAAGATTTGCTACCGACTGTGGAATGCAATTGCATTTTGTTTCAAGAGAGGAGTACAGAAAGAAGGATTCTGCTGAATCCATTGACTCTTTACGGAAACAATTCGGTGATTTCTATTTGCTGCCGGAAGGTGGGACAAACGATCTCGCCATAAAAGGCTGCGCTGAAATTCTTGCTCTCGCTGAAATTCCTTTTGATTTTGTTTGCTGTCCGGTGGGGACCGGAGGAACGCTTGCGGGCGTCATTTCTTCATTGAAAGAAGATCAGAAGGCACTTGGATTTTCGGTTTTGAAAGGAGCTGAATTTTTAGAGCAGAAAGTCCAAAAACTGATTATCTCCCCCTTACCCCCTCCAGCGGGGGATATCGTTATGCAATATCATTTCGGTGGATATGGAAAGCATACACCGCAACTGCTGAAATTCATAGAAGATTTTGAAAAACAAAACAACATTTCTCTTGAGCATGTTTACACCGGAAAAATGATGTTTGGCATCTATGATTTAATCAAGGGAAACCATTTTCTTAAAAATTCAACAGTTATAGCGATTCATACTGGCGGACTTCAAGGCAAGCTCCATCAACACTCCCCTGTTTAAAAAGCCTCTTTCCCTCCTTCGTTTTTCTTCCTTTTGTGAGTTATTTTTGCTGCTTATGAGAAATTTTTTCTTTGGGCTCTTTCTTTTGACTTTTGACTTTACTCTTGTGCCTTGCTTTGCCCAACCGGCAGAATATCGAATGACTAAGGCAGATTACGTAGAAAAGTACAAAGACATCGCCATAAAAGAAATGCTGCAGAACGGAATTCCTGCCAGCATCACGCTTGCACAGGGGATTTTAGAATCCGATGCGGGAAACAGCGCACTTGCCATGTACGCGAACAATCACTTTGGCATAAAATGCCACAAGGACTGGACCGGGGAAAAGTACATCCAGGATGATGATGCCAGAGACGAATGTTTTCGTAAATACAAAACAGCCGAAGAATCTTTTGATGATCATTCGGAATTCTTAAAAACAAGAGGGCGTTATGCGTTTTTATTTGAACTCCGCAAAACAGATTATAAAGGATGGGCCGATGGACTGAAAGAGGCCGGCTATGCAACCGATAAAAGCTATGCCATGCGCCTCATCAAAATTATTGATGACAATAAACTCCATCAATACGACCGTATGCAGGAAGTGTCCATTGAAAAGAAAGAAAAGAAAAAGACAGAACAGCAAATTATTAAGCCAGTAGTTATCTCAACTGCTCCCGCAAAAAAGATATTCCTCAACAACCAGATCAAGTATGTGGTGGTGCAGGATGGAGATACTTACTATAAGATAGCCCACCAGTTTAATATGCGCCTCTGGCAATTGCACAATTATAACGAAACCGGAAGACAAACCTGTCTGCAGGCAGGAGATATTGTGTATTTACAGCCCAAGCGCAGGCACTCTCAGAAAGAAGAATCCCACACCGTGCGATGGGGAGAAACCATGTATTACATCTCCCAATTATACGGCATCAAAATGCGGCACCTCTATCGCCTCAACAACATACCGGACGGGCAGGAGCCGGGCACCGGGCAGAAGATTGTTTTGAAGAAATAAAAGAAAGTCGTTGTAAGGTTAAGAAATCATGCCTTCTTGATGCTTTCGGAAATCATTTCAGCGGCCTTCTTCAAATCTTGCTCCGTATGCGCTGCGCTCACAAAACCCACCTCATAACCTGAAGGGCCAAGATAAATACCGCGCTCTAAAAGTTCGTGATATAGTTTGCGGAAACATTTCATGGAGTTGGTGTCAATTTCTTCGGCACGCTGCATTTTTTCTCTATCAGTAAACGCAATCCAGAAAATACTTCCAATGGAGAAAATTTTCACCCCGGGACTTGAGATTTGAGACTTGAGGCCTGATACTTTTTTCTCCAGTTCTTCATAAAATCCTTTCTTCATACATTCCGTAAGCTGTGCAATTCCCGCTGCCATTGCCACAGGATTTCCGGAGAGAGTCCCTGCCTGATACACATCTCCTTCGGGAGAAATTTTGCTCATTATTTCCGCACTTGCACCATAAGCGCCAACGGGAAGTCCGCCACCGATAATTTTTCCGTAAGTGATGATGTCGGGTTTGACATTGTAATAACCAGCTGCCCCCGTAAAACCGATTCGAAAACCAGAGATCACTTCGTCAAAAATGAGCAATGCTTTATCTTCTGTGCAGATGTCGCGGAGAAATTGCAGATAACTTTTATCCTGAAGGAGCAAACCGTTATTCGCGGGGATCGGTTCTATGATGATGCAGGAAATTTCGTTTCTAAATTTTGCGAATGCTTCTTTCACCGCCTCTTTATTATTCAACGGACAAACAATAGTTTCATTCACAAACGCTTCAGGGATTCCGGCAGAAGAAGTATTGCCGAGAGTTACTAATCCTGATCCTGCTTTTACCAGGAGAGAATCGCTGTGTCCGTGATAACAGCCTTCGAACTTTAAAATTTTATTTCGCTTGGTAAATCCTCTCGCTAAACGAATCGCGCTCATCACGGCTTCCGTTCCCGAACTCACGAAGCGGATTTTCTCAATGAATTCATTATTAGAAAGAATTAATTCGGCAAGTTTGTTTTCCAATTCTGTTGGCGCACCGAAAGAACTTCCTTTTTCTACCGTTGCTTTTATTGCATCAACAACTTTCGGATTTGCATGCCCAAGGATCAGCGGTCCCCAGGAACAGCAGAAATCTATGTACTCGTTTCCATCCGCATCCCAGATATGTGAGCCTTTCCCGCGATCTATAAACAAAGGAGTGCCCCCCACGGAACGAAACGCACGTACAGGAGAATTAACTCCTCCGGGGAAATAGGTTTTAGCTTTTTCAAAAAGAGCCTCCGATTTTTGTTTCTTCATATAAAAGGTGTTCTCCGCAAAGATATATCTTTGGCTTCGCGTCTTTGCGTCTTTGCGGTGAAAATTTTACCGCTAAGGCGCTAAGGCGCAAAGAAAGTAAATATGACCTATCAAAATACTCTTGAATTCGCAAAACAACTTGACGCCTCAGATCCGCTTCGGAAATATCGCGAGCGGTTTTATTTTCCACAGATGAATGGCAGGGAAGTGGTGTATTTTACAGGGAATTCTCTGGGACTTCAGCCGAAAAGCACTCAAGACCATGTGTTAAAGGAACTGGAGGACTGGGCAACCTTTGGGGTAGAAGGGCATTTTCACGCGCGCAATCCCTGGTTTTCGTATCACGAACTGTTCTCGGAAGTCGTTTCTAAGATCGTGGGAGCTAAACCCACCGAAGTAGTGGTGATGAACCAACTCACGATCAACCTGCATTTTTTAATGGCATCATTCTATCGCCCGACTAAGCATCGCTACAAAATACTTTGCGAGTACAAAGCATTTCCTTCGGATCAATATGCATTGGAAACCCAGGCGAAGTTTCACGGTTTCAGTCCAAATGATGCTGTTATTGAAGCCAAGCCGAGGGACGGTGAATATGCGATTCGTACAGAAGATATTTTATCTACGATCGAAAAAAATAAAAATGAGCTTGCGTTGGTTCTTATCGGTGGTGTGAATTATTTCACCGGACAGGTGTTTGAAATGGAAAAGATCACGGCTGCTGCGCACAAAGTGGGTGCTATGGCGGGTTTTGACCTGGCACATGCTGCGGGGAACATAAAATTGAATCTGCATGACTGGAATGTGGATTTTGCCTGCTGGTGTACCTATAAATATTTGAACTCAGGACCCGGTTGTGTGGGTGGTGCGTACATCCATGAGCGTCATCATAAAGCCGAAACACCACGACTGGGAGGATGGTGGGGGCATGACAAGCAATCCCGTTTTAAAATGGAAAAGGGGTTTAAACCCATGATGACTGCCGAGGCCTGGCAGCTGAGCAATGCGCCCGTTATCGCGATGGCTTGCCATAAAGCATCTGTAGAAATATTTGTGGAAGCCGGGATGGAGGCGTTGGTTGAGAAGAGCAAAAAGTTGACAGGATATTTAGAGTACATAATTGAAGAGATAAATTCCAAGCTCCAAATCGCAAGCCCCAAGCCCCAAGGGAACAATCTCAAACTGGAGATCATTACTCCGAAAGATGCGCGTGGCTGCCAGTTGAGCATAGTAGCGCATGGAAAGGGAAAATCATTGTATGAAAAACTTGCTGCAGGCGGTGTGATAGCGGATTGGCGAGAGCCCAATGTTATCCGCTGTGCACCAGTGCCGCTTTATAATTCGTTTGAAGATGTGTGGAGGTTTGGGGAGATTCTGGCTGCGTCATTGCGAACACAAGCGTAGCTTCCGACCGGTAGGTCAGAAGCAATCTCACAGACAAAAACAGAAATAATTTTTGAGAGATTGCTTTGTCATCCCGAAGCAGGATTCCTCGCAATGACGTTTACTTCGGACAATTCGCGCAGCCCTTTACAGTTTCTTTCTTGAAAAAAGTAAGGTAAGCACGGTATCCTAAATAGAAAACCGCAGAGGAAAGGAGGATATATACGAGAATCTGCTGCATAATCTGATAGTGCAAATCTATTAACTTTACCAGCGATATATGATACCTAATTTAGGGTATTTAAATTTTTCTCGAATTGCTATCTGCGAATAACAATCATTCGTGAAAATTGTTTAATGATAACAGTTGATTCCCCCATAAAATTTGATAGAAAAAAGCACTCGAACGAGGTATTGCTTTCCTTATGTAAGGAGTTAATTAAGCCCCGACTAATCGAAGAGAAGATGCTTATCCTTCTCAGGCAGGGAAAAATCACCAAATGGTTCTCGGGAATAGGACAGGAAGCAAGTTCGGTGGGAGCGGCTATGGCATTGCAGAAGGATGAATATATTCTGCCCATGCATCGCAATCTGGGAACATTTACTGTTCGTGGAATCCCAATGGCAAAACTGTTCGCGCAGTTTCAGGGAAAGAAATCCGGTTTCACCAAAGGCCGTGACCGCAGTTTTCACTTCGGCACACAGGAATATAAAATTGTGGGTATGATTTCCCACCTCGGTCCGCAGATGGGAGTGGCAGACGGCATAGCGCTGGGACATTTGCTGAAAGAGGAAAAGAAAGTTACCTTGGTTTATACAGGCGATGGCGGAACATCCGAAGGAGATTTCCACGAAAGCTTGAATGTGGCTGCGGTTTGGAACTTGCCGGTGATATTTGCCATTGAAAATAACGGGTACGGACTTTCAACGCCAAGTTCAGAACAATTCCTCTGCAAGCAATTCATTGATAAAGCAATAGGATACGGTATGGAAGCCGTGCAGATAGATGGCAACAATGTGTTGGAAGTTTATGATACCGTAAAAAATCTTGCTGAATCCATCCGAAAAAACCCCAGGCCAATCCTCCTGGAGTGCATCACTTTCCGGATGCGCGGACATGAAGAAGCAAGCGGAACCAAATACGTTGACCCCAAACTCTTCGAGGAATGGGGAAAGAAAGACCCGATCCTGAATTACGAAAAGTTTCTGTTGGAAGAAAATATTCTTACAGAAAAAAAACTTTCCGAATACAAATCCGAGATCAAAAAAGAAATTGAAGAAGGAATTAAAATTGCGTTTGGAGAGAAAAATATAGGGGCGGATACGGTGGAGGAGTTGAGGGATGTGTATGCAGCCACCCCAACCCTAAAGGGAGAAATGCAGGATGCTCAGGAGCTCCCTTTAGGGCGGGGGGGTAAACCGATGCGTTTGATCGATGCGATCTCCGATGGACTGCGTTTAGCGATGCGAAAACACTCCAATCTCGTTCTCATGGGACAAGACATTGCGGAATACGGAGGGGTATTTAAAATAACAGATGGATTTGTAAAAGAGTTTGGAAAAGAGAGAGTTCGGAATACACCTCTTTGCGAAAGTGCGATTCTGGGTGCGGGATTGGGTTTGTCTATCAATGGCATGAAAGCCATGGTGGAAATGCAATTTGCCGATTTTGTGAGCGAAGGTATGACCCAGATATGCAACAACTTGGCAAAGGCTCACTGGCGCTGGGGACAAGCAGCAGATGTTGTTGTGCGTATGCCCACTGGAGCAGGAGTTGCGGCAGGGCCATTCCATTCGCAGAGCAACGAGGCATGGTTTTTTCATATACCGGGATTGAAAATAGTTTACCCTGCTTTTCCGGCTGATGCAAAAGGACTTTTACTCGCTGCATTTGAAGATCCCAACCCCGTAATGTTCTTTGAGCACAAAGCGCTTTACCGGAGCGCAGCGCAGGATGTGCAGGAAGGGTATTATACGATACCGATAGGGAAAGCATGCGTGATACCCCTTGCCCTAAAGGGCGAAGGTGCGAAAGCGGATGTTACGATTATTACATATGGTATGGGTGTTCATTGGGCAATAGAAGTTGTTAAAAAATTAGACTGGCAGACTATGTCTCCCTTTAGGGGCGGGGCAGATCTGATAGACCTGCGTTCCCTTGCTCCCTTAGATACTGAAACTATTTTTGAAAGTGTGAAGAAAACCGGCAAGGCAATTATTCTGCACGAAGACACGCTTACCGGAGGTATTGGCGGAGAAATATCCGCCCTCATTACCGAAAATTGCTTTGACTATTTAGACGCTCCTGTAATGCGGGAGGGGTCTTTGGATACTCCCGTTCCTTTTACAGAAACTTTGGAGACAAACTTTTTGCCGAAGGAGAGATTTGAGAGGAAGCTTTTGGAGTTGCTGAAGTACTAATTTTTCTTTTTACAAAATCGGTCAAATTCTACAGAGAGTAATAAATACCTTTCCTAATTGAACAAGAAACTTAAAATACTTTTCATCCCCAGGTGGTACCCTAACCGGGTTGATTCGCTCAATGGGGTATTTATCAAGCGCCACGCATTGGCTGTGGCCATTAAGCACAAGGTGGCGGTGCTTTATATAAATGCTGACCCCGCCCTGAAAGATACAACGCATGAATTGGAATTTGCAATTGAAGAGGGAATTGCCACGGTACGGGTTTATTATAATAATTCGCTGCCTCGTATTCCTTTTGTTTCATCGGTCCTGAAATTCTATCGTTATCTCAGCGCCTGCAAAATGGGGATAAAGGCAATCAAGGAAAAATTTGGCACGCCTGATATTTCACATATACATGTGCTGGCAAGGACTTTCCTTCCCGCTTATTATTTTAAATATTTTTTTAATACGCCTTTTATCGTCTCCGAGCAATGGTCCGGTTATTTGCCCGAAGACGGCATGTACAAAGGCTTCCTGAAAAAGATGCTGACAAAAATAGCAATCCGAAAGGCATCAGCGGTAACAACAGTCAGTGAAAGCTTAAAGGATGCAATGCGGGTGCATGGACTATCCAATGAATACACTGTCATTCCGAATGTTGTGGATATAAATAAATTTTTCCCGGCTGATCAAAAAAAGGACAAACATAAATTTTTTCTTCTTACAGTGGCAGACCTCGATGACAGGGCGAAAAATCTTTCAGGTGCTATCCGGGTGATGCAGAAATTATCGGAATCAAGAAATGATTTTGAATATCATATAGTAGGTGCCGGACGGGACATGGATATTTTGCAGGAGATGGCTTCAAAGTATAAAATAGTAAACAAATATGTTTTTTTTCATGGAGCCAGAAACTCAGATGAAGTGGCAGAGATCATGCGTAAGGCGGACTTGTTTGTTCTTTTCAGCAATTACGACAATATGCCGACAGTAATGACAGAGGCGTTTGCCAGCGGATTGCCGGTTGTTGGTTCTGCTGTTCATGGAATGAAAGAGCATATTAAGGAAGGTCTTGGTTTGCTGGTTGAACCCGGCAATGAAAATATGTTGCGGAGTTCAATTAATAATGCGCTCAACAATATAAA
>SCSP01000262.1 GCA_004297845.1 Bacteroidota bacterium
AAGGTTCCAACAAAATGAACATCAATATCCGCGAAATGATGACGCATCAGGCAGGCCTGCGCGACTGGATACCTTTCTTTCAGAAGACCATGAAGCGCGGTGAATACCTGCCCGGTATTTACAGCAAACTTCGTAGCAGCGAATTCCCTTTGCGCGTGGCGAATAAATTATTCATCACGAAATCTTATACCGATACCATCTGGAAAAACGTCATCGAATCGCCACTTGGTAAAAAGATGGAATACAAATATTCCGACCTTGGCTTGTTATTCATGTGGCGTATTGTGGAACGGAAAACAAAAATGCCTATCGAAGAATATGTTCAAAAAACATTCTACCTCCCCCTTGGGCTGGGTACTATGGGTTTCCGCCCGCGTGAAAGATTCCCTCTTTCCCGGCTAGTGCCAACCGAATATGACATCAAATTCCGGAAACAGCTTGTGCTTGGCGATGTACATGATCCCGCGGCTGCGATGATGGGAGGTGTGGCCGGGCACGCGGGCCTTTTCTCCAACGCCAACGACCTGGGTATCATGATGCAGATGTTTCTGCAGAAGGGAGAATACGCGGGCAGGCGTTATATCGATACTGCCACCGTGAACGAGTTTACCAAGTGCCAGTTTTGCGCGGATCCCACCAAAGGAATTGTGGAAGGTAACCGCAGGGGAATCGGTTTTGACAAACCGGAGACCGATCCTAAAAAGGACAGTCCCATTTGCGATTGCGTGTCGTATCTCAGCTTCGGCCACCAGGGTTTTACAGGCACCATCACCTGGGCCGATCCGGAAAAGCAACTGGTGTATGTGTTTCTGTCGAACCGCGTATATCCGGATGCTGATAATAATAAGATCACCAAGATGGGAATACGGTCAGGGATACTTAGGATAATTTATGGGGTAATGAAATGAGGATTATGAATATAGAATCTAAAATTACTATCTCGAACGATAAAGGCCTGTTGGACCTGGATGTTATTCACGGCTTTTTAACCACTTCTTATTGGGCTCCCGGCCGAACCCGTGAGCAGGTAAGAACAACTGTTGAGAATTCTTTATGTTTCGGATTACACCTCGATGGCGCACAGGTTGGTTTCGCGCGTGTGGTGACGGATGGAGCGGTGTTTGCCTACCTGATGGATGTTTTTATTCTCGAAGCGCACCGGGGAAAAGGATATTCAAAGTTACTGCTTCAGCATATATTTTCTGATCCCAAGCTTTCACATATCCCTAAATGGCTGCTGGGCACGCAGGACGCCCACGCGCTGTACCGGCAATTCGGGTTTACCGATCTGGCACATCCTGAAAGAATGATGGAGTGGAAGCGCGCTTTGTAAGCCCCAAGCCAAAAGTCCCGGGTCTCAAGTCCAAAGAAACAGCCATTCAACCATTTAACAATTATCTATTCTCCCTATTCGTATATTCGTATCAATTCGTTATTCGTAGATTATGAAGATTGGAATTGTTTGTTACCCCACTTTTGGCGGAAGTGGTGTAGTTGCTACTGAACTTGGAAAAGCCCTTGCAGCGAAGGGCAATGAAGTTCATTTTATATCTTACAGTCGTCCGGTACGTCTTCCACCTCCTTCTCCTTCAGACAACAGAGCTTCAGGCGAACATTGCGAACGCAGTTCATTCGGGTCGGGGTGGATATTCTTCCATGAGGTTTCGGTCATTGATTACCCGTTGTTTGATTATTCTCCATACGAAATTCTTCTTTCGAGCAAATTAACAGATGTTGCAAAAAGATACAAGCTGGATCTGCTTCATGTTCATTACGCCATTCCTCACGCTTCGGCAGCTTATATGGCGAAGCAGGTGCTGGCATCGCAAGGCCTCCGGATAAAAGTTGTAACAACCCTGCACGGAACGGATATTACGCTGATTGGAAAGGATCCCGCCTTTGAACCTGTCATTACGTTTTCCATCAATGCCAGCGATGCGGTTACGGCAGTTTCTCAAAGTTTGAAAGAGGACACCTTGAAAAACTTTCCGGTTAAAAAAGAAATTTCAGTTATCCCCAATTTTGTCTGCATGGAGGACTATGCAGTTGAGAACAGGAAGGAAAAAAGAAAGCAATATGCTGCATACGGTGAAAATATCCTCCTTCATGTTTCCAATTTCAGAAGAGTGAAACGGGTAGAGGATGTGTTGCGTGTTTTCGATAAGGTGAGAAAAGAAATTCCTGCAAAACTTATTTTAATTGGTGAAGGTCCGGAGCGGGCGAATATTGATAAACTATGTAAGGAACTGGATACTTGCGGGGATATTCATTCTCTGGGAAAAATAAAAGATGTAGAAAAGATAATCGGACTTGCTGACCTTTTCCTGCTTACTTCTGAGACAGAAAGTTTTGGATTGGCAGCTCTTGAAGCAATGGCTGCAAAAGTCCCTGTCATATCAACCAATACAGGCGGTATACCTGAAGTAAATGTTCATGGATTCTCAGGTTTCTTGAGCAACGTAGGCGATGTGGATGATATGGCTAAGAACGCACTATCTATCCTGAAAGACGATAAATCGCTTGATCTTTTCCGCAACAATGCTTACGAACAGGCAAAGAAGTTTTCTATTGAGAAGATATTGCCGATGTATGAGAGGCTGTATGAAGAGGTTACCACCCCTCTCTATCTCTCTCCAAAGGGGAGAGGGTAGTACTACAAGTGAACTTCGCTTGCAACCTCCGGTTGTTCTTTGGGGAGGATTTAGGTGGGGTGACCTACGCCCCCTTCTTCGTCCACTTGTATATTTTATTCCCTGTACCGAAGCTCTTTTTTCTTTGCGGATGAGGAAAAGATAAGCTAATCCCTACAGTAGTCATTACATCCATGATGCGGACCTTTTCAAAGCCGGAAGACTTCGCAAAGCAAAAGCGGTAATCGCCAAAGATTCCAATATTTTCGTAGAGTGTTTGCGTGAATCCACATCCGAAATTTACTCCCCATCGGTTCACATTAATAATTTCTCCTTCGGGAATTCCGTTTGCCAGCTGGTTTTGATCGGTAAAACCGGTGCGGGTTGCATGCCATTCGTGCTTGTTAGCTCCTGCCAAAACAAAAATGCGTGTGAGGTTGTTATCCGTTGCGAAAGAAACATGCCCGTTGATGTCGAATTTTCGCGTGGAAACATTCTTCCAGGCAGAAGGTGAATCATGTATTCGGAAGGTTGAATATTCGGTGGATAGAAAAAACATTCCTTTGAGGTGTGTAACTAAGCGGAAGTGATAACCACGATAGGCTACAGAGCTGATATAGCGGCTAAGATCAATGCTTGAATACACAACTCCTGCCGACATCTGAAACAATGGGGTAGAAGGACTTGCCTCTTTTATGGCAGTTCCGGCAGGCAGATCAGCTTCTTGGGAAAAAAGGAGTGCAGGAGAGAGTATAACAAAAGCCAGTATTTTAAGCAAACGTGTTTTCATAGTTATTCCGCACTGTGTTATAAAGGTACAAAAAAAATGGAGAGTGTTAAAATTCAATCCTGTATCCCCCGTAGGGAAATAACCCGAGCTGGTATTCTTCGATCATGTCTTTTTTAGAATCATTGTATACTTGGTGAAGGACATTTTTGTGGTTTAATATATTTTCAATGTGAAAATACAGGTAGTGTGATGTTTTTTTACGGTTAATGCGATAGGATAGTTTTATGTCAAGTTTCCGGTAATTTCTGAATTGTTTTGAGAATGACAGGGAGTCAATATAAACCGCATCCGTTTGCAGGATAGATTGCTGCAGGTCAATCGGTGTATAGCGGTTTCCTCCCGCAATGGTGAATTTAACATCAAAGCCGATGGTATGGTTCTTTTTCCCTGTTGGAATTTCAATACCTCCTAAAATAGTGTAAACATAGCCTCCGCTGAAAGCGGTGTGCCGCAAAGTTCCGTCACTCCCCTTATAACGGGAATCATACAGCGAAACAGAATTAAGAAAGTAATATCCTTTGCTGAAGAATTTCTCCAGCGTGATCTCAGTTCCGTAATTATATCCGGTCCCCTTGTTTTCTAACGAGTCAACGAGTGTTATGCCATTTAATTCGTTGCCTACATTAAGTGCAGAAAAAGAGTTTTTATGATATTTCTCGATAGGGATATTATATAGATTTTGATAATAGTTTTCAAGCTTGAAACGGAAATCCCTGGAAAAATTGAAATCGTAGGCAAGCACATAGTGCATGCTTTTGCTCAATCCTAAAGTTTTATTTGTTTGCGCGTACGAGTTGGAGGAAGAATCAAACGCATGGTAGAAATAGTAGATCATAGGCAATGCCTGACTGTGCATTCCATACGCGGCCGAAAGTGTGTGCTTGGGTAAGAACTGCCAGCGCATTCCTGCCCTTGGTTCTATAGCCCATGATTTGCTTAGTGCGAACAGATTATAATGCACACCGCTGTTCAGTGTCAGATTATCTGTGATCCGGTACTGCCAGTGGAAGAACGATTGAAATGTGTTTGCATTATTTTTGTCTCTTAACTGGTCTATGTAAATAGTATTGTTTCTTGACCAGTAGGAAGAGCGATAATCAAAAAATATATTTTTTGCGGTTACTCCTGCCTTGAGCAGGTGATGGGAATTAATTTTATCTGTTAGTGTGTAATTAAGAAAGTATTGCCCGTCTTTAGAGTCGTTTGTGAAAACCCGGTATGGAATATTATCAGCGGATAAAGTATCTATAGTTACTTTGAACCCGGTTCCTGAAACAGAGAGGTTTAGTTTCCCGGAAATTTTATCGGAGTAAAAATACAGATGTGAGAACCCAACCACTCCCATTTTGGAACCAAATACCAGATCTTCTCCTGAATCTGTAAAGCTCCAGTCGGCAGAATCTTTCTCGCTGTCTAATAAAGATATTTTGCTCATTCCCCCAATTCCCCAAAGAGAAAACACGCCTGCTTTTGCTGTAGGGATATTTACTTTGAAAGTCAGATCTTGGTATTGTGGCAGCCCCGATACTCCAAAGTTAATTCCTGCCAATTGAAAAAGTTTCAGAGTAGAGTAGCGGTAGTTGATGAGGTAAGAAGAGCCACCCCACCTAAATCCTCCCCGAAGGGGAGGACTTGTAGTATCTATCTCTCCCCCTTTGGGGGAGTTGGAGGGGGTGTGCCCTATCGGACCCTCCACCCCCGCTTCCAGCCCATTCAGCCCAAGCTGAGTGGTGAATTCAGTTTTTTCATTGTTACCATTTCGCAGCTTCAGGTCAAAAACCGCTGCCATTTTATTTCCAAACTCTGCCGGGAATGCGCCCGTTAAAAAGTCACTGCCGGCAAGAAGGCTGTTGTTGAGTA
>SCSP01000263.1 GCA_004297845.1 Bacteroidota bacterium
TCTTCGTTTCCAATCGAAGCTCGTTTCCGACAGACAATTACTGCCTACCATCTTGACTACAGTTTTGTTGTTACTTCAAAGAACATTTTTCTTCGTACCCTGTAACAACGCAGGACACACAACTACGCCCAACAGCGGCTTGCCAAAAGCGGGGTTAAATCGGTTAAATAAATATTCGGCTTTTAATTTACTTCTCGATAGCGGACAGATAAGTTCTCCGAAACCCCCGCCTTCGGCAAGCCGCGGAACGTTAGTCAGAATTGTACGACCTGAACTTGACAACTTTATGGGCTATATATTGACAACTCATAAGCTTCAAAACGGAGGTTATACCTGTTACTTTGAAAGACTTAAATGGTGTTACCAAAAAAAATGGCTGGCGTTTCAACTGGACAGATGAGTTTAAGGATCCTGCCCGCACAGTTTACAAACTTGTAATTGTAGACAATGTAAAAATTATTCAGGGCCTTATCGGCTTGACGCCTGAATCAGATAATGTTTTCATCCACCTCATGGAAACTGCCCCTTTCAATTTTGGTAAAAATAAAATGTACCTTGGTGTTATGGGCAATTTAGTTGCATTTGCTTGTAGACAGTCCTTTCTCCACGGGACAGAGGGTTACGTATCTTTCCGTTCCAAGACTAATTTGATAAAACACTACGAAGAAAGTCTTAGCGCCTCTCACTTTGGCGGACACTTAATGATCATCAACAAGGAAACCGCTCTCACATTAATTGAAAAATACTTTGATCAATGAAAAAGAAAATCACACTCGATGACTTCGATGCAGTAGTAGACCCTACTGCGTTGACAGAAGAGGAAAAAAGACTTATCAGCGAGCATATTCGCCAAGACAAAGCCAAACGGAGAAAAAAATTCCTTTCTCATCGTGCTGGCTCACACCGGACAGCGGTGTCGGCTTCTCGGTAGACAATTTTGTATTCGCAGACTGCAACCTCCTCGACAGACAAAAGCGAGTAGAACGGGGGAGTTTCACCCCCCACCCCCCGACTATTGTTGGTCGGGATTTTTTATTTTTGCGCATGGAAAAGCCTGATAAGAAAAAGAAAAATTCTCCTGACTCTCCCTTAAAAATAGGGGACGTTGAGCGAAACAAAGCAAAGAAGGGGGGATTTTTTTCAAATGAAAAGAGAAACATATTTTTAGTACTGCTTATTACTTTTACTGTTTTTCTCCCTTCCCTTCAAAATAAATTTGTCAATCTGGATGACCCGCAGTACCTCACCACCAACCCGGTAGTACAAACGCTTAATGGGGAGAATCTCAAAATTATTTTCTCGGAACAATTCGTAGGAAATTACCAGCCCATTACCATGCTCAGCTATATGGTGGAATACAAGTTTTCCGGTCTGGATCCTTTCGGCTACCATCTGGTGAACCTGATCTTTCATCTGCTCGGAACATTGTTTGTATTTCTCATCATTAAAAAATTATCCGGCAACGGGCTGGTTGCCTTCATCACTGCGTTGCTGTTCGGCATTCATCCGCTGCATGTAGAATCCGTTGCATGGATCTCCGAAAGGAAAGATGTTCTTTATGGATTTTTCTTTTTAGGAGCCTTATATCTGTACGTTTTGCCACCCCTCCTCCCGAAGGGGAGCATTAGTACTACAAGCCCTCTCCTTCGGAGAGAATTTAGGTGGGGTCTCTGTTTGTTATTTTTTTCCCTCTCCCTCCTCTCAAAAGCTCAGGCTGTCGTGTTACCGATGGTTTTCTTTGTAATAGATTTTCTGATGAACAGGAAATTCACGAAGAAAACCATTCTTGAAAAAATTCCATTCTTTGTTCTTGCGGTTGCATTCGGATTGCTTGCAATCAAAGTGCAAGGAAAAGCAGGCGCCATGCAGACCTTCCAGTACTTTCCGTTTTACGAACGGATTCTCTTTTCCTGTTACGCTCTGATAACCTACCTGCATAAGTTGATTCTGCCAATAAACCTTTCCTGCTTCTATCCTTACCCCGAAACAAACGACAAAATAAATACAGTTTGGGTATATATCAGCCCTGCGGTGTTGCTTGCACTGGCTTTTGTCATCTGGAAATATTTCAGAGAATCAAAAGTGGTTTTGTTTGGAATGGCTTTCTTTCTCCTTACAATAATTCTCGTTCTCCAACTTCTTCCCATCGGTGATGCACTCTATGCCGACCGTTATACCTACATTCCATCCATTGGTCTTTTCTTTATTACTGCACACTTTATTGCGCCTTTACTGAAGAACAGACTACTGCTGCTTATGGCCACTGCCTACTTGTTGTTTTGTTGTTATCTGACCTTCCAACGCACAAAAGTCTGGCACGACAGCATCACGCTTTACACTGATGCAATAAACAAAGGTTATAAAGCGGCAATCATTTACAACAACCGCGGTGCGGTTTTGTCTGATTCAACCCGAAATGAAGAAGCGCTGAAAGATTTTGCCTCATTGGTGAAACTAAAACCCCGCTATCCCAACGGGTGGAGAAACAAAGGATTGATACATGTGCGACTCAAGCAAAATGAAGAAGCGATCAGCTCTTTTTCCGAAGCCATTAAACATTTCCCTGCAGATGCGAGCAATTATCTGAGCAGAGGAACTATTTGCGTTGAAAAGAATGAATTTGAAAAAGCTATTCGGGATTTCTCAAAAATAATTGAATTGAATCCAAAAAGTGGCGAAGGTTACTACGCCCGCTCGGAAGCATACGGAAAAAGCAACAAATTGACCGAAGCTTTGGCTGACATTAATAAAGCCATTGAATTCTCTCCGGATAACGGGCAGGCTTACAATAACCGGGGAATCATTTACAGCATGGGGGGGAAATTTCAGGAGGCGTTGAATGACTTTACCAGATCCCTTGAACTGAATCCGGATAATCTCTCTGCTTACACCAACCGGGCATTATCTTATAAAGGAATGGGAAAATACACAGAAGCGCTGCAGGATATGATGATTGCGAAGGAGAAGGGAATAACGGTGGACGAAAGTTCGATCGGTGAACTAAAGCAAAAAGCCCACCCTGTCCTTCCCGAAGGGAA
This sequence comes from Bacteroidota bacterium, assembly GCA_004297845.1. Lineage (GTDB taxonomy): Bacteria > Bacteroidota > Bacteroidia > Palsa-948 > Palsa-948 > Palsa-948. Next base: position 3,039 of record SCSP01000263.1, read on the forward strand.
GGAAAAATAGCGCGAGATGCAGTATAAACTTCCTCCCTTTGACAACCGAGAAAAAAGCAAAGGTTGCGACCGAAGGTCAGTGGTGCCAAGCCCCTAATGATGATGCCCTCCCGGCCCGTGCACATGCCCATGGGATATCTCCTCGGCAGTTGCAGGGCGAACATTCAATACCTCTCCTGTAAAGTGCAGTTCATGTCCAGCAAGCGGATGGTTGAAATCCATTCTTACATACACGGCAGTAAGTTCAAGGATAGTGCCTTGTAATTGGTTACCCTGATTATCATTCATGGTAAGAACATTGCTTACCCTGATCTCATTGAGATCCAAAGTGCCGTCAGGACTTTTGAATGAATCAATAGGAATATTCATTACATGTTTATCATTCTTGACTCCATATCCTTTTTCTGCCTGAATAAAAAAATCAAACTTATCCCCCGCTTTTTTTCCGATAAGGTTTTTCTCAAAATCAGGGAGCAGCATTCCTGCTCCGTATATAAATACAAAAGGATGATCGCGGGTGGTTCTTTCAATCTGCTTTTCTTCAAGCGATAAACCGGTACGGGATTTGAGAGTATATCCGAGAGATACCACTGAATTTTTGGCAATGTTCACAGGTGAAATTTTTAGAGGGCAAATGTAAAATTATTTTTCGAGCCTCCTCTTTTTCTATCTTTATCGAATATTTCAGTTATGCCTAAATATCCGAATACCATTTCATCCAAGCTTCCAAAAGTCGGCACTACTATTTTTACGGTGATGAGTGCGCTGGCGAATGAGCACAAGGCGATAAATCTTTCCCAGGGTTTTCCCAACTTTGAGGTGAACCCAAAATTAGTATCGCTCATCCATCAGAAAATGAAAGAGGGACTGAACCAATATGCGCCTATGCAGGGAGTTCCGCAGTTACGGGAGGTACTTTGCCAAAAAATGGAAAAACTGTACAGGGTAAAATACCATCCCGACAAGGAAGTGAACATCACTTCGGGCGGAACACAGGCCATTTATTCCGCGCTTACTGCGGTGGTGCGCGAAAACGATGAGGTGATCGTGATAGAACCAGCGTACGATTGTTATGTGCCGGCTATTGAGCTCAACGGGGGAATTCCGATCTATGTGCAGCTAAAAGCACCCAATCACACGATAGACTGGAATGAGGTAAAGAAAGTGATCACTTCAAAAACAAAAGTGATTATGATCAACACTCCTCATAATCCCATGGGTTCGGTGATGACCGCAAACGATATGCAGGAGCTCGAAAAAATTGTGAGCGGCACGAACATTCTCATCATCAGTGATGAAGTATATGAGCATATAATTTTTGACGGACAAAAACACGAAAGTGTTTGCAAATATCCCCGCCTTGCGGAGAGAAGCTTCATCATTTATTCATTCGGCAAAACCTATCATGCCACAGGCTGGAAAATGGGCTACTGCTTCGCTCCCGAAAACCTAATGGCAGAATTCCGTAAGGTGCATCAATTCATCGTGTTTACTTGCAACACTCCCATACAGCATGCGCTTGCCGACTACATAAAAGGATGTGATGACTACAACGAACTAGCTGCATTCTACCAAAACAAACGTGATTTTTTTCTGAAGCAAATAAAAGGTTCACGCTTCAAATATGTTCCTGCCTCCGGCTCCTATTTTCAGTTGCTGGATTACAGCCACATTACAAAAGAAAAAGATACCGACTACGCAATCCGCTTGACAAAAGAGAATGGAGTTGCCTCTATTCCTACTTCTGTGTTTTATCACAAGCCGCTCGATAATAAATTGTTAAGATTTTGTTTTGCAAAGACGGATGATGTACTCAAAAAAGCAGCGGAGAAATTATGTGAAATTTAATTTATGCCACAAAGCCGCCAAAACACAAAGCAACGCGAAGATAAATATAAGCCTCTATCAGAGGAAGAAGAACGCACGGGCTTTGCTTTGCCCGCAATGACGGTTTCATTATACCCAAATCTTAGTTCCTTCCGAACAGTTTTGGCAAATATCAATTTCTTTTCTGGATTTCAAAAACGAGGTGCGGAATTTTTTGTAAGAATCATTAACCCATATTTCTTTAAAGGGTTTTTCCTGCAAATTTCCTAATTGGTGTTTTGCATCTTTGTCAAAACAGCAGGGAACTATTTTGCCGTCCCAGGTGATGACGCAGGAGTGCCACATTTTCCAACACCCCTCCCCAACCCCTCCCCCCAGAGGAAGGGGCGAAGAATATGTTCCGTTTTCAGTTTTTTTATAACGGGAGAGTCCTTCATTAGCCGGTATCCTCTCATTCCCATGTTCATAGTTGTATATCTGCGCGGATTTTATTTTTACTTCATCCACGCCAAGTTGCCTGCCTAATTTTTTTACTTCTTCCACTTCGTGTTCGTTTTGGCGGAAGACAACGAATTGAAAAATAACGTAAGGGGTTTTTGATCTCAGCTCCTTTTTCCATTTCAGAATATTTTTGGTTCCATCAATCACTTTTTGAAGTTCTCCGCCTATTCTGTAAGACTCATACGATTTCTGCGTAGTGCCGTCAATCGAAATGATAAGGCGATCCAGGCCGGCTTGAACAGTGGCTTTGGAATTTTTGTCGTCCAGATAATGTGCGTTGGTGGAAGTGGCGGTATAAATATTTTTTTGGGAAGCATATCTCACCATTTCTAAAAACTTCGGATTCAAATAGGGTTCGCCCTGAAAATAAAAAGTGAGATAAAAAATTTCTTTATACAACTCATCCATTGTTTTGCGGAAAAAAGATTCTTGCAGCATGCCTGTCTCACGGGTAAAACTCCCGAGTCCGCTGGGACATTCCGGGCAACGCAGGTTGCAACTGGTGGTAGGCTCAATAGCAATACTGATGGGCATACCCCATTGGTGTGGTTTTCTTGTCCACTTTGAATAATAGTAGCCGGCAAGGACCTTTCCCGCATTTAACGTCCTGCGGAGAGTGAGTTTTGAAAGGAGATTGAGGGAATCCATCAATACATATACCCTTGGGCAAACTCTCCGTTGAAAGACAGAGTCCGTACCTTGTCGGGCAGGGTGATGGCACGAAAGTACGCATTTCTTCCCCCGTCTGCATCTTCCATTTTGGGTGTATGTCAAAACTCACTTTTATCGCCTCACCCCCTGCCCCTCTCCTCAGGAGAGGGGTTGTGAGTTTTGACATACACCCTCCATTTTATCTCTTACATGTTTTCGTATTTTTGCATCCTATGTGGGCAGTGCTAAGCAGGATCATTTTACGTAACCGGACAGTATTCCTTATTGCCTTGGGGTTGATCACGGTATTTTTTGCCTGGCGCGCATCAAAAATTGAGCAATCCTACTCCTATGCGCGAGCCCTCCCTACTGAAGACCAAGCTTATATAGATTACGAAAAGCTCAAAGAACTTTATGGGGAAGATGGCAGCGTGATGGTGCTTGGTTTTAGTGATGCCGATTTTTACACCCTTAAAAAATTCAATGGCTGGTATGACCTGGGAGAAAAGATCAAAGCACTAGAAGGCATTCAGGATGTTTTGTCGGTAGCCACGCTTTACAACATGAAGCGCAACGATAGCCTGAACCGCTTTGATTTCATCCCTCTTCTAAAACAAAAACCTTCCACGCAGAAAGAACTTGACAGCATAAAGCAAGTAATTCTATCTCTCCCATTTTACGAAGGGCTGATCTTTAATTCCGATTCCAACGCCACGCTGATGGCAATCACCTTCGACAAGAGCCATCTTAATTCCAAAAAGCGCATCAGCATGGCCGAAGATATTCAGAAGATGGGTGATGAATTTGCGAAAGGGAATGGTATTGATCTGCATTATTCCGGTATGCCGTACATCCGTACGGTATTTATGAAAAAAGTTTCGAGCGAGATGATTCTGTTTCTCGTATTAGCTGTGGTGGTAACTGCGGTTATTCTTTTTCTTTTCTTCCGGTCTTATCTCGCTGTATTCTTTTCCGTTGTTGTATGTCTGGTGGGTGTCGTTATATCTGTAGGTACACTTGAATTATTCGGATTCAAGATTACTATCCTTTCAGGATTAATTCCTCCGCTGATCCTTGTGATCGGGGTTCCCAACTGTATTTTTATTATCAACAAGTATCAGGAAGAATTAGTGCGCCATGGGAACAAGATCAAGGCTCTTTCCCGTGCTCTGCAGAAAGTGGCTATGTCAAATTTCCTGGCTAACATAACCACAGCCATCGGCTTCGGAGTGTTTTACTTCACCAACAGTTCCCTGCTGGTGGAATTCGGTATTGTTGCTGCCATCAATGTGATGAGTACGTACGCAATCTCGCATATCCTGCTGCCTATTATTTACAGTTTTCTGCCCGCTCCGGCACCGAAGTACACCAAACATCTGAATAATAAATACATTGCCCGCCTGATGGAAGCGGTAGACGATCTGGTTCACAAGAAAAGAAAAGCAATCTATTGGACCATTACAGCGGTAACACTCGTTTCAATTTATGGAATGACGAAAATAAATGTGAACGGATACCTGGTGGATGACCTTCCCAAAAAAGATCCCATCTATCAGCATCTGCATTTCTTTGAACATAATTTTCACGGGGTGATGCCCTTTGAAGTGAACGTGGATACAAAAAAAGCAAATGGGATTTTTGCGGATAGGAACGGCTCTGCCGGAGCAACGCTGTATAAAATTCAGTCGTTGCAACGCATGATCAAAAAATATGAAGCGTTCTCCAAGCCAGTATCCATTGTGGAGGGCTTGAAGTTCGCGTATCAGGCGTACAGTGATGGGGATCCTAAAAAATACAAAGTACTGCCCGGTGCAATGGATCTTGCAAAGTTGCGCGACTATACGCAGACCGTTAAGGGAAAAGAAAATAAGCTGGCTGCTTTTATGGACAGTACGAAACGCTATACACGCATTAGCTACCAGATGGCGGATGTGGGAACCGATTCCCTTCAAAAGTTAATTTCAGAGATCCGTCCGCGGGTGGATTCCATTTTTAATTACGACCGCGAAGAAAATGTATGGGCTCCTGACAGCCTGAAATATGACGTAGCGCTCACAGGATTAAGTCATGTTTTTCTGAAAAGCAATGCTTATTTATTTCATCATCTTTTTGTCAGCCTCCTGATCGCTATCGGGCTCATATTAATAATCGGCATTGCTCTTTTCCGCTCCATCCCCATCATCGTTCTGTCTAAACTCCCCTGCCTGATTCCGCTTGCCATCACGGCAGGAATCATGGGCTTTGCAGGAATCCCTTTCAAGCCTTCCACCATTTTGATCTTCAGCATTGCATTCGGAATTGCATCGGACGGCACGATCTACATCCTTACGGAATACAGGCACCAGCTCCGCAGGCTGCACGAAGACCGCTCCCAAGCGATCTCCCGCACGGTGCGTGAACTAGGCACAAGTATGATCTATACAAACATTATTTTATTTTTCGGGTTTGCCATTTTTGCGGCATCTACCTTCGGAGGCACCGTGGCAATGGGTATCCTGATCTCCATAACACTACTTGTTTCATTAACAACCAATCTGCTGCTGCTCCCATCCATTCTTCTTTCTCTGGAAAAACGCATAGCAACAAAAGATATCCTGGAAAAACCGTTTTTAGATGTAGAGGAAGAGGAGGAAGATGAGGAGGAAAGTGGCAGCAAACAGTAGACAGAAAAATGTAAAATGAATTTGTATTTATTGGTACATTCGTACCGATTAGTAATTTAGCAGGCATGAAAGGAATAATCTTAGCAGGAGGCTCCGGCACACGTTTACATCCGCTCACACTGGCCATCAGCAAGCAACTGATGCCTATTTATGACAAGCCCATGATCTATTATCCGTTATCGGTACTGATGATGGCAGGAATTAACGAAATATTAATTATTTCAACCCCGCATGATCTTCCAAGTTTTCAAAAACTGCTGGGCGATGGAAAAGGCCTTGGCAGCAAATTTTCGTATGCGGAACAAAACGTGCCCAACGGACTCGCGCAGGCTTTTGTTATAGGCGAGAAATTCATCGGAAGTGATTCAGCAGCGCTTATTTTGGGGGATAATATTTTTTACGGTTCCGGGCTTGGAAGACTTCTGAAACAACATCAAAATCCGGATGGAGGTGTTGTGTTTGCGTATCATGTCTCCGATCCTGAACGCTACGGAGTGGTGGAATTTGACAAAAACGGAAAAGTAACTTCAATTGAAGAAAAACCGAAACATCCAAAATCAAATTACGCTGTGCCGGGATTGTATTTCTATGATAATTCTGTGATAAAAATCGCAAAAGAACTAAAGCCGAGCGCACGCGGTGAATACGAGATTACGGATGTGAACAAAGAATATTTTAAAAAAGGGAAATTAAAAGTTGGAATACTTGACAGAGGTACTGCCTGGTTAGATACAGGCACTTTTTCGTCTCTCATGCAGGCGGGCCAGTTCGTACAGGTGATCGAAGAACGCCAGGATCTTAAGATCGGCTGCATAGAAGAAATTGCTTATCGCATGGGGTATATCAATAAGGATCAATTAGTGAAATTGGCTGAACCTTTGTTGAAAAGCGGATATGGGAATTACCTGATTAAAATGGCTCAAGAATAATTCATGAAAAAAATTCTAATCACCGGAGGCGCTGGTTTCATCGCAAGTTGTCTGGCTGAAAAGCTTGCGCAGGATGCTGAAAATCACGTTGTGATTGTAGATGACCTTACCACCGGAGATATTGAGAAGGTTCCTCACTCGAAGCACGATAACATCCGCTTCATTAAAGCCGATGTGAATGTGTTTGAAGATATTTCCAACATTTTTTTTTCATTTCAGCCCAATTATGTGTTTCATTATGCCGCGCTGGTAGGCGTAAAACGCACGCTGGCAAATCCCGTAAAAGTATTGAATGATGTTACCGGAATTAAAAATATTCTGAATCTTTCAAAAAGCACAGGAGTCAAGAGGGTATATTATTCTTCCTCCTCCGAAGTATACGGAGAGCCGGTAGAACTTCCTCAGCACGAAGAAACCACACCGCTCAACTCACGCCTGCCCTATGCCATTGTAAAAAATATCGGAGAAGCATACATGAAGGCATATAAAAAAGAATTCGGACTGGACTTTGGAATATTCCGTTTTTTTAACACTTACGGCCCCAAGCAGAGCAAGGATTTTGTTATCTCTAAATTTATCAGTCGTGCGTTGAATAATGATAACCTGGAGGTGTTTGGCGATGGCAAACAAACCCGCACTTTCTGCTTTATTGACGATAACATAACCGCTACCACCAATGCTTTTTATCAGGATAAATTTGTGAACGATGTGGTAAATATCGGCAGCGATGTTGAATTGACCATTCTTGATCTGGCAAATACAGTTATTAAACTTGCAGGCTCGAAATCAAAAATAGTTCACCTTCCTCCGCTTCCCGAAGGCGACATGACCCGCAGGATGCCGGATGCCACTAAAATGAAACAGTTGATTGGAAAATCTTTTATTTCTCTTGAAGAAGGTCTGAAAAAAGTGCTGGCAAACACCCAATTTATTCTAGGGAATTAATTTCTCCTCTTGATTACAAATTTTCAAAATAAGATCAAGGAGGAGATAGAAAAATTCTCTGCCGAACTTTCCCTTCCTCCTGCCGAACTTTACGAACCGATACGTTATATGTTATCCTTAGGCGGTAAACGAATCCGTCCGATTTTTGTAATGATGGCCTGTGATCTTTTTAGCAATAAAACTGAACATGCTGTTCACGCTGCTCTCGCAGTTGAGTTGTTCCACAATTTCACATTGGTGCATGATGACATTATGGACAATGCCCCGCTGCGCAGAAACAAGCTTACGGTATACCGTAAATGGAACAAAAGCGCTGCTATTTTAAGCGGGGATGTAATGATGGTGAAAGCCTACCAGCTGATAGGCAGGAGCAAATTATCTCCGGATGTTCTGGAGGCCGTGCTGTCTGTTTTCAACGAAATGGCAGTAAAGGTCTGTGAAGGCCAGCAATGGGATCTGAACTACGAACAACTGCATAATATCTCCATTCCACAGTATTTTAAAATGATAGAGTTGAAAACGGCTGTGCTTATCGCTGCCTGCATGAAAATGGGTGCGCTGATCGGTGGCGCAAAAGAAGAAGACACAGAAAATCTTTATGAGTTCGGGAAAAATACGGGTATTGCCTTTCAGTTGCAAGATGACCTGATGGATGTTTATGGAGAGGAAGAGAAATTCGGAAAATTGAAAGGAGGAGATATCATTGCCAATAAAAAAACATTTCTTCTGCTCAAGGCATCAGCTATTGCAACCAGTAATCATTACCTGAAAGAAGAACTGGAACAATGGATGGGAGCCTCGCCCCACCTCACCCCGGCCCTCTCCAAAGGAGAGGGAGAAATTCAAAGAGAGAGGGAGACTAAGGATGCAGCAGAAAAAGTAAAAGCCGTAATGCGCATCTATGATTTCGTGAACGTCAAAAAAATTACTGAAGAAGAAATAAATTCCTACCATCAAAAGGCGGTAAATGCTCTTGAAAAGATTTCTGCTCCTGAAGCAAAAAAGCAAGCATTGATTGAATTTACTTCATCGCTTTTAAAAAGAGAAACATAAATTCCACCAGGATGTCACGCTGAGCCTGTCGAAGAGTATTTAAAACAAGGCATGCTTCGACAAGCTCAGCATGACCGTAAATTCGGATTTGCTTCAGCCCAAAACCTTCTCTCCTTTTCAACTATGCAACGGGCATTTTAATTATTTTTGCACCCCTTATGTCCATTCAGCTAAAAAATATCCGCAACTTCTGCATCATTGCGCACATCGATCATGGTAAGAGTACACTGGCCGACCGTTTGCTGGAGACCACTCATACCGTGAACAAGCGCGACATGATGGCGCAGGTGCTGGACGACATGGACATCGAACGCGAACGTGGCATCACCATCAAGAGCCATGCGATCCAGATGGAGTATATCCACAAGGGTGAAATGTATTATCTCAACCTTATCGACACTCCCGGTCACGTTGATTTTTCATACGAAGTATCCCGCGCCATTGCCGCCTGCGAAGGCGCTTTGCTGCTGGTAGATGCATCACAGGGAATCCAGGCACAGACTATTTCCAATATGTATCTCGCGCTGAATAATAACCTGGAAATTATCCCTGTGCTGAATAAATGTGATATGGAATCATCCAAACCCGATGAAGTTTCCGACCAGATGGTGGATATTATCGGCTGTAAACGCGAGGATATTTTAAGAGCGAGTGGGAAAACGGGAATGGGAGTTGATGACATCCTTACCGCCATTATTGAAAAAATTCCCTCTCCCAAAGGTGATTGCCAGCAACCTTTACAGGCGCTCATTTTTGATTCCGTATTCAATTCCTTCAGGGGAATTATTGCTTACTTCCGTATCTTCAACGGAGAATTGAAAAAGGGCGATAAAATAAAATTCGTAAATACAGGGAAAGAATACAATGCCGATGAGGTCGGCATCCTGAAATTGAAACAATCTCCCCGCGATATTGTGGAAACCGGGAATGTGGGATATATCATTGCAGGAATTAAAAAAGCGAGCGAAATAAAAGTGGGAGATACGATTACGCTGGTGTCAAATCCCGCAGAAAGCATCCAGGGATTTGAGGACGTAAAACCAATGGTGTTTGCCGGAATTTATCCTGTGAACACAGATGATTTTGCCGAACTGCGCGATGCGATGGAAAAACTGCAGCTGAATGATGCATCTCTTACCTGGGAACCGGAATCATCGGCCGCTCTTGGGTTTGGATTCCGTTGCGGATTTTTAGGATTGCTGCACATGGAAATTGTACAGGAACGATTAGACCGTGAGTTCAACATGAATGTGATTACCACCGTTCCCAACGTAGGGTACAAGGTATATGATACAAAAGGAGTGATGAAGATGATGAATAACCCCTCTGAAATGCCTGATCCTACCAAAATGTCGAAAGTGGAAGAGCCCTATATCATCGCAAATATTATTTCGAAAGTAGATTATGTCGGAAGTATTATGAATCTGTGCATGCAAAAGAGAGGAATTATTAAAAACCAGGTTTACCTCACCACCGATCGTGTTGAACTCACTTTTGAACTGCCGCTGGGAGAAGTGGTTTTTGATTTTTACGACAAGCTAAAGAGCATTTCAAAAGGATATGCATCGTTCGATTACCATCCATTGGATTACCGTGAATCGGATCTTGCAAAGTTGGACATACTGGTGAATGGCGATCAGGTGGATGCACTCTCAGCGCTCATACACAAAAGCCATGTTCTTGAATTTGGACGTAAGATCTGCGAAAAATTAAAAGAACTTATTCCTCAACAACAGTTCCAGATAGCGATACAGGCTGCTATCGGAGCAAAAATTGTTGCCAGAGAAACCATATCCGCCCTCAGAAAAGATGTTACCGCAAAATGTTACGGAGGTGATATTTCCCGAAAACGAAAACTTTTGGAGAAGCAGAAAGAAGGAAAAAAGAAAATGAAGCAGATCGGCAATGTGGAGATTCCGCAGAGCGCATTTGTGGCGGTACTGAAACTGGACTAATCAACCGGAACAGTCATGCCGTCCCGATAGCTACCAGGATTGTTTTGGCATCTGCATGAAATCACTCCTATCCTTATGGTCAAAACAGGCATAGTTCCTTCGCGCTTTTATGAAGTAAACTCCTTTTTTCATACATTTGTACTGTTATTCAAGCGTGTGAATAAAGAAAAATAATGAAATCCATTTTCTTAGTATTTAGTTTCTCCCTACTCTCTACTTTTTATTCTTTTTCCCAGTCTTGGCAAACAGTGGGTGGACAAATGAGTTATGTTGTTTTTTCGTTTGCTGTTGATTCTGGAAATAATGTTCTTATGGTCGGTGGCGGGTTTGATTCTATCGGTGGAGTGCCTATTAGCGGGGTAGCGCAGTGGAATGGAAATACATGGGACTCATTAGGAGCAGGCCTTAACGGGTATGTCAAGGCAGTTGCAATGTATAATAATCAACTTTATGCAGGCGGGCCTTTTACCAAGTCGGGTAATAAAGTCAGAAAATACTTCAGCAGATGGAACGGGACGGATTGGGACTCAATTGCATTTACTACAGGCAGTTGTGATGTGCAGGACCTTGCAGTTTATAAAGGGGAACTTTATGTTAGCGGTGGATTCCCCGAGGCAGGAGGCGTAACAGTAAACAACATTGCCCGGTTTGATGGTTCGCAATGGGATTCCCTGCAAAGCGGAACATCCAACTGGATTACATCTATGGCAGTTTTTAATAACGAATTGTATGTGGGCGGTGCATTTGACTCGGCAGGAGGAGTTCCTGCCAGCTATATTGCGCGGTGGAACGGTAGCAATTGGTCGGCTGTAGGTGCAGGAACAAACTATGTTGTTAACGCGCTTCTTGTTAATGATAAAGAAAATATTTACAACACGAAGATGATTATAAC
>SCSP01000264.1 GCA_004297845.1 Bacteroidota bacterium
TCCCTTCCGAGTATATCATATATTTTACAATACCCATGAATTCTTTTTCCCGATCGTATTCAGACTTCTGCAACAGGTCTTTGTATTCTTTGTTTACCTGTTTGATGCGGTGTTCCAGGAAATCAAAATCCTGTAGTTCGTAACGAATGATAAGTTCGGCTACGGCAATTTTGAATTTCAGCGTGGGGTCGGCATTTTTGTAGTTCCCGTGCAGATAGAGCTTGTTCAGGAAGCGAATCGCAGTATGGCAATCAGATTTTTCAAACCACAAGACCGCCAGATTCAGGTACACAAAGAGTTCATAGAACGGTGTGTTTTTTAATGTTTTTTTTGCCAATACCTCTTCAAGAACAGAAATGGCCTTGTCCTTATCCAGCACCGAATAATTTATGATAAGCGAGTTGTAATACAAGAAAAGAAACTTGTTATACAAAAGTTTATTGTATTCGCACATTGCTTTGTGAAGCGTTTCAGCGTATTGAAGCGACTGTTCCTGTTTTTTATTCTTGAAAAGAACATTTACCAGGTACTGAAGCATTAATAACTTCTGACCGTGATTTTCCTTTGTGAAAAGATTATCTTTCTTAAACCGGGGATATGTTTTCAACAGATACTTTTCCAGCGAAACATACTCGCGTCTCTGCAACAATATCTGGCTCACAGCATCGTATATCTTTAATCTGAGCTTAGGGCTTTTTTTGATAGCCGCATCGCCCGAAAAATCATCTACCGTCTTCTGCAGCATCTTCAGGATGGGGTTTTCTTTATCCGAAAAATTTTGTGTTATTTTCATCCGGTAAGTCACCGCAGCCAGGATGTCGTCCATTTGCCGCAGTGAAACAAGGTGCGTTTGATTTTCCTGTCGCTTTTTAATATATCCTTCCGGATTCACAGAAACGATTTCGTGTGATAACCTGATGTATTCCCCATAAATAATATCCAGCAGTTCGTGGTTTTCCATCCGTTTTGCTTCCGCTTCGGCTTTATGTATAAAGCGAAGCGACAAATGAAAACTGTTTTTTGAAAAATACAGTTTGGCAAGAGAAAGCAGGTGATAAACATACAGCGTGTCATGCCTGTAATAATGCTGCGAAAAAAGGCACTGGTTCAAATCCTCTGTGAGTCGGTTTTTAAGCCGATAAAAGGCATTTTTATTTCCCCCACCATACAGTTCTTTGAAAATTTTTTCATCCTCGTATTGTTCGCCCGATCTCCGGACGTAATCGAAGAGGGCGATGTCTTTTCTTGGTTCCTGTGCCGAAATGCGCGAAGCATATAATTTATAGAAGCGCATATCTTCCTTAGTCATCCCGGAAATTATTTGATTGAGTATGTCCATAAAGAAAATAAATAGGGGCTTCTGTCCTGAAAAGGTAAATATAACAGTAATTTGAATGAGTAAGAATAATAAATTTTTGATCTTGCCGAACACGGGTATTTGCCTTACTTTTGTTTCATGAAAAAGGCGAAAGGATATGCAAGTTTTTTATTAAAGCCGGCATCAACTATTCTTCTGTGTCTGTTTATTGCCATTCCTTTCTGCTCTTTCTCACAGGCAAAACTCGGAACATATTCGGTCAATCTCCCATCCACAGCTTATATGCAAACCGCTGTATCGGTTACAGTAACTGTTACCAATACTGGCAATACCGTTTTCAACGGACCAATTGACATCTATTATGCCACCGATACTGCTTACGTTCCTGTTTTTCTGGGCAATATTCTGTTTGCATCGCTTAACCCGGGCAATTCTATTGACTTACTCACCAATATGCTCATTGACAGCAGCCATTTTAATGTGGGCAGCAACATCGTGGTGGTTTGGGGTACCAGTTCTTCAATTGCTACTTCTGGTCAGACATGGAAAATCATTAATGTGGACACTACGCTCGCAGGAGCCGGAATTTCTCAATTATATTTTGATGGTGATATCCGCATTTATCCAAACCCTGTTTTGAACACGCTGATCGTGGAATATAAGTCAACAAACAATACGATTGAGGATGTAAGAATTTTTAATTTGCTTGGCAGCATCATTCCCGCAAGCGGCTCTTTTATATCTGCCAACGAAAGAATAAATGTGGATGTTTCTGTACTTCCTGCCGGAATATATTTTCTGGAGATAGTGAATAGCGCTGGTCAGCGATCTCGGGTGAAGTTCGTTAAGTACTCCCGTTAAAAAAAATTGCTGAAATACCCTATCTTTGCCCCTTGGTAAATTCCGGCAAAACTGTCGGGATAGAAATCCACACACCATGCAGTCAGAGCTTATTTCTTCCGCCACATCTGTTGTTTATTGTAACTCCCTTACGCACTATTCCCGGCTCAAAACAAGAGTAGTGATGATTGGTGATTTAGGAATAGGAGGAGAAAACCCTATCCGTATTCAATCCATGACCACCACGAATACGATGGACACGATCAAAACCGTTGAGCAAAGTATCCGGATGATCGAGGCAGGATGCGAATTGGTGCGCATCACGGCTCCGAGCATGAAGGAAGCGAAAAATCTGGAGAACATAAAAAAAGAATTACGGAAGCGTGGGTATAAAACCCCCCTCTGCGCGGATATACATTTTACTCCCAATGCCGCTGAACTTGCCGCGCGCATTGTGGAAAAAGTGCGGGTGAATCCGGGGAATTATGCGGATCGGAAAAATTTTGAACATATTGAATATACCAATACATCCTACGATGAAGAATTAGAAAGGATACGTGAACGTTTCTTGCCTCTTGTAAAGATTTGCAAAGAGAATGGAACCGCCATGCGCATCGGCACCAACCACGGTTCGCTCAGCGACAGGATCTTGAGCCGTTACGGGGATACCCCGCTCGGCATGGTGGAAAGCGCATTAGAGTTTCTGAGGATTTGCGAGGAACTCAACTATTTTGAGATCGTGCTTTCCATGAAAGCCAGCAACACACAAGTGATGATACAGGCGTACCGTTTACTGGTACACAAGATGTTGGAACACAGCCCCTCCACCCCCCAAAGGGGGGATTCACACGTGCAGTTTCCCCCCTTTGGGGGGTGGAGGGGCTGCTATCCCCTTCACCTGGGAGTTACTGAAGCAGGTGACGGAGAAGACGGAAGAATAAAATCTGCAGTAGGCATTGGAGCTCTTTTAGAGGATGGCCTGGGTGATACGATCCGCGTTTCACTCACTGAAGATCCGGAGTTTGAAATTCCCGTAGCAAAGAATCTATCGGAAAAATATTCCTTGAGAAAAGATTATGCAAAAATTGCCGATTGCCGATTGCCGATTGCCGATTTTTCCCCATTTGAATATAAGCGAAGAGAAACAAAGCACGTTGTGAACATCGGTGGCCATAATGTTCCCCGTGTTGTTGCTGATTTTTCTGAAAAACAAATTATCAAACCTGCGAGTTTCTTTGCTGTCGGGTACCACTACTCCATTCCGCTGGATAAATGGAGTCTCACGGACCAAGCCTGCGATTATGTTTACCTGGGGGATAATGAAATTAATTTTGAAATTCCGGGAACATTGGGACTGATCTATAACGCTCAGGCATACACGAAGCTGAAAAATAAAACAAGGGCCTACCCTCTTTTCTGCGGAAGCGAGTATTTTGAAGCAAAAGATAGATCGAAAGAGTTGAATTGGGTGGTGGTTGACATAAATACATTGCTTCAAAGTTCAAAGTTCAAAGTTCAAAGTTTAGATGAAACAGTTGTGTTGATCTTTGATACCATCAACAAACACGGAATGGCCGAACAGAGAAGGATGTTTTTTGAACTGATGAATTTTAATTGCAAAATTCCTGTTATCATCAAAAGAAATTACAAATATCTTTCAGAAGAAAAATTTCAATTATATGCATCAACGGATCTTGGGGCGTTATTGCTCGATGGCTTCGGAGACGGCATTTGGATCAACTCCCATTTAGGGGCCGGGGGCAACCGGGGGACCACTAACTCTACCGCTTTTGGAATCCTCCAGGCCACCCGCACCCGCATTTCAAAAACAGAATATATCTCCTGCCCTTCCTGCGGCAGAACCCTTTTTGATCTGCAGGAAACCACGGCAAATATCCGCTCCAGAACTTCGCATCTGAAAGGCGTTAAGATCGGCATCATGGGTTGCATTGTAAATGGCCCCGGGGAAATGGCAGATGCAGATTACGGGTATGTTGGAACAGGAGTTGGCAAGATTACTTTATACAAGGGAAAAGAAGTGGTAAAACGCAATATTCCCTCAGAGATTGCTGTGGATGAGTTGATTGGGTTGATTAAGCTAAATGGGGATTGGGTAGAAAACAAATAGTTTCAGATTGCTGGTTTCAGGTTTCAGGTTACTTTTGTATTACAAAACAGTAAATCAAAATGCCTATTTACCATAAACTCGGAAAGTTTCCTCAGAAACGCCACATACAATTCCCCCGACCGGATCGGGGTTCAAAGCAAAAGAACCCGAAGAAGGGTTTCTACTACGAACAACTGTTCGGAACAGAAGGATTCTCGGGGATGTCTGCGCTGCTCTATCACGTTCATCGTCCCACGATGGTGAAGGAAATTGTGAAATCGTACAGCGTGGCTCCGAAAATTGCCGATGCAAAAAATATCAAAGCAAGATTATTGGAAGGATTCCGGATAGAACGGGCAGATGATTTTTTGGATAGCCGGAAAGCACTTTTAGTCAACCCCGATGTGCACCTCGGACTGGCAGCTCCTAAAAAATCTTTTAAAAACTATTTCTACAAAAATGCCGATGCGGATGAAATGCTTTTTATTCACAAAGGAAGCGGAACGCTGCGCACCATGATGGGGAATATTAAATTTGAATACGGAGATTATCTGATTATTCCCCGAGGAATCATTTATCAGATAGATTTTGATACAAAAGACAACCGCTTGCTTTTTCTAGAATCCTTTTCGCCTATTTATACTCCCAAGCGTTATCGAAATCATTTCGGGCAATTGCTGGAACATTCTCCTTTCTGCGAGCGCGACCTGAAACTTCCGAAAAACTTAGAAACTTACGACCGCAAAGGAAGTTTCCTGATGAAGATCAAAAAAGAAGGAATGATACATGAAGTGGTGTACGCTTCGCATCCTTTTGATGTGGTGGGCTGGGACGGATACAATTTCCCCTACGGGATTTCAATTCACAATTTTGAACCGATCACCGGAAGAGTGCATCAGCCGCCTCCGGTTCATCAGCAATTTGAAACAAACACTTTTGTGGTGTGTTCCTTCTGCCCGCGCCTGTATGATTATCATCCAAAGTCAATTCCCGCTCCATACAATCACAGTAATATTGACTCGGATGAGGTTTTATATTATGTGGATGGAGATTTCATGAGCCGGAATAATATCGAACAGGGGCACATCACCCTGCACCCCAAAGGCATTCCCCACGGCCCGGCACCGGGAGCTATGGAGCGCAGTATAGGCCAAAAAGAAACACGGGAACTTGCCGTGATGGTGGATACCTTCCGTCCGTTGATGGTAACCGATGCTGCGACTAAAATTGATGATGGGAAGTATTATAAATCATGGGTAGAATAAATGATTATGGATTTTCATTTGATAATTGTGATGAGGTTTATCATATTGAACAGGTTCTTGGGAAATACGATGATTATAAATATTCTTTTGTGAATGAACCACAAGAAAAATACCAGACAAGAAAATGAAACTCGCAATCGGAGCCGACCATGCAGGATTTTCTCTTAAAGAGAAACTGAAAAAATATTTACAGGATCAAGGCCACGAGGTAAAAGACTTTGGCTGCCACTCCGAGCAAAGTGTGGACTACCCGGACTTCGCACACCCCGTTTCAAATGCCGTGGAAAAAAAAGAAGTTGATTTTGGCATACTCATGTGCGGCAGCGGCAACGGCATCAACATGACTGCCAACAAACACACAGGCATACGCGCAGCGCTCTGCTGGAACTCCGAGATCGCCAAACTCTCCCGCCAGCATAACAACGCAAACATTCTTACACTGCCCGCCCGCTTCATTGAAGAGGCTGAAGCGATAAAATGTGTAGCTGTGTTTCTCGTAACTCCCTTTGAAGGAGGAAGGCATGAGGAAAGAGTAAAAAAGATTTCCTGCTAACGCAAAATAAAATACGGAGGAATGTTTCTAAATTCTCACTCCAATTACCAATATGTCGTCAATCTGCTCTAACTCCCCTTTCCAGTCTGCCATGGTTTTGTGCAGGATGTCGTGCTGCTCATCCATGGTTTTATCCTGGATGGATAGGAGCAATTGCTTGAACTGAGAATATTTGAATTTTTTGCCTTTCGGCCCGCCAAACTGATCCGCATAGCCGTCTGTAAAAAGGTAAAACGAATCTCCTTTTTTAAGTTGGATCACATTATTGGTAAAATCCCCCGTGCGGTCACTGATGGCAACAGGCATGAGGTCGGGGTCTATCTCTTCCAGCACAGGCAACCCCCCCCCGCCCCCCAAAGGGGAGATAGAAGATTTGCGAATGACATATATGGAATTGTTCGCGCCAGCAAACTGAAGTCTGCAAGTGTCACCATTTATCTCCAGCGCGATTAGCCCCACATCCATACCGTCCTTTTGTTCGCCCGAAGCGCCTGTTTGTTTCAGTGCAGTGATGATGCCTTTTCTTGCTTCGTTTAGAATTTCATTTGGCTGGAGTATCTTTTTCTCGTTTACCGATTCGTTAAGCAGCGAGGTATTGATCATGCTCATGAAGGCTCCGGGAACTCCATGGCCTGTACAATCCGCTGCTGCCAGCAGGAGGACCTCGCCCCCTGCCTCTTCTCCTTTAGAAGAAGGTTTTTTCACTTCCACAAACCAGAAAAAGTCTCCGCTCACAATGTCGCGTGGCTCGAACAGAATAAATGAATCCGGAAGCGCTTTTTTAATTTTTTCAGGATCGGGCAAAATAGCACGCTGGATCTTTTCCGCATAGTTGATGCTGTCCGTGATGTCTTTGTTCTTTTCTTCGATTACGTGTTTTTGCTCTTCGAGCTCTTCTTTCTGTTTTACCACTTCGGCTGTACGTTCCGTTACTTTGTCTTCCAATATTTTTTTCTCGCGGATCAGTGCCCGCTCGCGGTATTTCACGATAAAATAGGCGCCACCCACAATAACAATAAAATAAACAACAAAAGAAGTGGCGGACATATACCAGGGCGGGCTGATGGTGAACGTAAAAGCGGTCGGCTCGGGGTTCCACACTCCGTTGGCTCCCGCAGCGATCAATTTGAATGTATAGGTGCCGGATGAAAGCCCTGAAAATGTCACCGAAGTTTCCTTCCGTTCGGGCGACCATCCAGCATCCGCTCCTTCGAGCATATAGCGGTATTTTATCTTCTGGGAGTTCCCAAGCGAGATAGCAGAGTAATCAAACGTCAGGTGATTATCAGAATAAGGCAATGTGAGCGATTGCGGAAGGTTGAACCAGGGCAGGATAGAATCAACTCCCCGTGCTATCCAGTCAACTTCTTTGAAAAAAAGCTTTACGTTCGTAATATGTGTCTGGGGCTCATTGCGGTTTTGAATTTCAGCAGCCGGGTTGAAGCGGGTTAATCCTTTCACAGTTCCTATCCAGATCATTCCATCGGCATCGCGGTACATGGCATTGTCGTTGCATTCAACTCCGATAAAACCATCTGTTGCATTGTAGTTCCGTATCTTCAAAATTTTTCCCTTATCGTCAAAAGTTATTTTGTCAATTCCCTTGTCGGTGCCAACCAACATTTCTTTTCCCGCATTACCAGTTGTTTTTTCATCCAGAAAAATTATCGCGCTCACAGAATTTGAGCTGAGCAAACTGTCATCTGCAACAAGTTTTATTTTTATTGAATCATCGGTAAAAACATCGAAGCGGTAAAGCCCCCCATTGTTCGTTCCTATCCAGATATTTCCAAACGGATCTTCGGCAAGCGTCTCAATTTCTTTATATATCAATCCTTCGGCTTCGTCATAGGTAATAAAACTCATTTCTTTATCTTTATATTGCATCAAGACCAAACCACTATTTGATCCGAACCAAATATTTTCTTTGCGATCACTAATAATGGTATTTACATCTTTGTTTTCTAATTTAAGTCTCTCCATATCTACATTAATAAAATTCAATCCATTGTACCTGCTAATGCCTTCTTTGGTTCCACACCATACCGCTCCATTGGCATCAACTAAAATGCCGTAAACCGAATTGCTAAGAAGCCCGTCATCAAACATATTATGTCTTTGAGAAAAATTTGTAAATGTTTTCCCATTATATTTACTTATACCATTATTGGTAATGGCTGCCCATACATTATGATTATTTTTTGTTTTCCCTATTGAAATTGATATTATAGAATTACTCGGCAAGCCATCTTTTGTTGTATACGTTTTAAAAACAGGGTAATTTTTATTGCTATGCATTTGCACCAATCCCTTTTCGGAAGCAAGCCACAAATCGCCAATCGAATCTTGATCAATTCCATGTATATCACTAAGCCCATCTTTTTCAC
>SCSP01000265.1 GCA_004297845.1 Bacteroidota bacterium
GCAGATTCTCCGTAGGCGGGTATCAGAACTCCCGACTTCCTTCCTTTCTTATTTGGAAAAACTCCGAAGGGAAGTCCCAACGGTGTTGGAACGTCTGCTACGGCAAGATAAGCCGGACCAATAATGATCTTATCATCCGGAATGATTTTGATCTTGGTTGCATGCAGGTAGAAATGAGGGTGTGAGAGATCGCAGGTAGTGTATCTGCCGTTCTTAATGTAATATACATCGCCAGTATCTTTTTTTGCATCTATGGCATGAATGTACGCTTCCCCTTCTTTGGTGGTAACTTCCCGTATCTTTCCTTTTTTCGTTTTAAAACTGTAGGTTAATTCCTTTGCGTCAAAACTTTTAGCTCCATCGGCAAATACAGGATCTCCGATTGGCATTCCTATGCTGTCAAGAACCACGTTTCCGGAAGTATCCCTTGCACCACGGGCGTAGGCTATGTTCCTGACCATGTCAAATTCAATAAAATCAGCTTTTAATTCCATATCTTCGTACAATACCTTGCTCACACCAAAAAGGTACATCTTTTGATTGGTTACATCAAATCGTATGGAATCGAAGGCGCTGTAATCAACTTTTGACTTGAGCGCGGAACCATCTGACTCTGCTGAATGGGAAGGGGCAATGGTAGCTGTAGCTGTGGGATTCTGAGCAATAAGATGCCCGGCAGCAATTAACATTGCAATGGTGAAAAGAATAGATATTCTGATTCTAAACGACACTATTGTAAAGTAAATTTGTAATCACGCTTTGCTGCACGAGCACTTTTCGCAAAGTGCAGTAAAACTAAACAAAAAATATTGTTGAATCAGGCTTCAGCGCATGGACAACATTAACATCAAATTGTGAACAAACATATCTACCTGTTTCTTATTGCCTCCGTTAGCATTTTAGGTGCATCCTATACACCAACTTTCGAGCCAACCTCACCCACGAACCCTCTCTTTAAGGAGAGGGGGGCAAACCGCTATTTTCCATCTCCTCCTTTCGGAATAAAAACAGTGGTGATAGATGCAGGACATGGAGGTAAAGACCCCGGATGCCTCGGCATTACCACATCGCAGGAAAAAGAGGTAGCGCTTGCGATTGCGCTGAAACTCGGTAAATACATTGAGGAGAAAACTCCGGATGTAAAAGTAATCTTCACGCGTAAGACAGACATTTTCCTTGAACTGGATGAGCGGGCAGCCATCGCAAACAAAAACAAGGCGGATCTTTTTATCTGCATACACGCTAATACGGCTTGCTCCATAAATAAAAAAACAAGAAAAAAATCCTGCAATGAAGAAGTGTTCGGCACGGAAACATACGTGATGGGATTGCATAAATCCAATGCCAACCTGAATGTGGCAAAGCGGGAGAACGAGGCAATTCTTCTTGAAAAAAATTACCAGAAGCGTTACGATGGCTTTGATCCCAACAGCGAAACAGGCTACATATTACTTACCATGCAACAGAATGCTTACGTGAAGCAAAGTACAAATTTTGCCGCAAAGATTCAGAAAAAAGTGAAAGAAAAGGCCGGCCGGGCAGACAAAGGTGTGCAGCAGGCAGGATTCCTGGTATTATGGAGGACCACTATGCCGGGCGTACTCATTGAAACGGAATTTTTATCAAACACGGAATCAGAAAAATTTGCGGTTTCAGAGAACGGGCAGGACAAAATGGCAAAAGCAATCTTCAGCGCGTTCAGGCAGTATAAAGATGAAGTGGAAGGAAAATACGCGAAGTATGATGATGAGTTTGAAAACGGACAGTCCGCAGCCCCACCCGACCTCCCCGTCAGGGAGGAAAAAGAAAAAAACAATACTAAAGATTCCATACCAATAAAAAAAGAACCGCTAATTGATAATGAAGCAAAAACAGAAATAGCTTCCAAAGATTCATCCCTCGTAAAAAATGAAATGCTGCCTCCGGTGAAAGAGGGGTCAGAAGTCGGAAGCCGGAAGTCAGAAACCAAAGAAAAAAATGATTCCATTGCGACTGTAAAAAAAGACACGCTTCATTCCTCTCTCCGTTTAGGGCAGGAGAAAATTTTTTACAAAGTGCAGTTCATGTCCTCCGGCCAGCGAATTCCAATGCTCTCAGACAAGCTCAAAGGTCTGAAAGAGGTAAGCGAATACGAGGACAGCGGCTCTTTTAAGTATACCGCAGGAGAATTCAACACCCTCGATGCTGCTATGAAATACCGGACCGAAATGCAGGGGAAAGGGTATAAGGATTGCTTCGTGGTTAAGTTTAAGGACGGGAAGAGGATGAAAAACGACAAGTAGGCTCCCGGTTCTCTTATTTTTTCATTTGACCAATTTAATTATCGGAATACCATGAAAATCCTCAATCGCTTAACGATCCCGTTTATTGCGATAGTGATCCTATGGGCCGCCTCCAACACTCACTGGAAAGACGGAAAATACATTCTGATCGGTGATGCCCAGGGTTATTATTCCTATTTGCCGGCAGTATTCATTTACAAGAACCTGAATTTCGGATTCTATGATTCCATAGGTACAAAATACTTCGAAGCCAGCAAATACGATTACCGAACCGGACATAACGGGGAAACCATCAATAAATATTATTGCGGAACTGCCATTGCCATGCTCCCCTTCTTTGGAGCAGCGCATCTGTTCACACTCGTAAGTTCCGGGCCTGCGGATGGATTTTCAAAATACTATACCATCTTTGCTCAGATCGCCTGCATTTCCTGGCTCATCGTTGGATTGATCTATTTACGAAAGCTTTTAAAGTTCTATACGGAAAAAGAAGGATTGGTATCCTTTGCGCTGATCGCCATTGTTTTCGGAACCAACATTTTTTATTACACTATCAGCGAGCCGGGAGTATCGCATATTTTTTCGTTTGCCTTCATCACCCTGTTTGTTTATTACGTAAGGTGTTTCATATCAGTGCCAAAAAACAGATATCTCTTATTCTGTTTTGCATTATTGGGAATAATATTCCTTTTGCGTCCGGTAAACCTATTGATCCTATTTTCAATTCCATTCCTTGCAGACAGCTTTGCTTCGCTGAAAGCAAGCATAGACGAAGTATTCAAAAGAAGAAAGTATTTTATTGCAGGAATACCTATCCTCCTGCTTATCATTTCAATTCAAACTATTATCTATAAAATATCCGCAGGATCATTCTGGATCGACTCCTACCGCTCAGAGCATTTCGTGTGGAATAAACTGAATATGATTGATTTCTTGTTCAGTTACAAAAAAGGAATGTTCCTGTACACCCCTCTTCTGTTTGTTTGCCTTCTTGGCTGTATAAAAATCCGGAAAGAAAACCGTTATGGTTTTTTTTCGCTCATTGGATTTCTTGCGCTTCTGATATATGTTTTTTCTTCCTGGTGGCAGTGGTTTTACGGAGGCAGTTTTTCCTGCAGAGTAATGATAGAGTACTATGCTTTTTTTGCGATCTTATTTGTTGAATCGTTGCTGCTTCTTAAGAGGAATTTTTCAAAAACCGCCTTTATTGCAGCGATTTGCACATTAATAATTATTTGCCAGATACAGACCTATCAATACCGGTACAATCATATACACTGGTCGGAAATGAATAAGGAAAGATACTGGAACGTATTTATGCGTGTTGATCTGCTTCTGAAACATCAGAATCCGAATGAAGATTTGCTGGTAAAAATATCCGCCCATTGAACTACTTGAAATGATAAAAAATACAAAGCTGATTAGTCTTCTATCTTGTAGCCGGTTGACATAAAACTTAATTTATCCCTGTAGCTTAAGGCTGCAAAATAATCAGACGAAGGCACAGCCTTCGCCTAACTGCTAACTGCAAATACAAACTATGCTCAACCGGAGCGACTTTTTTTG
>SCSP01000266.1 GCA_004297845.1 Bacteroidota bacterium
GAAAAGTCATTTTGTCCGATAGCAGCATATCTGGAACCGGAATACAGGAACAAATCAGGTAAATTCAAGGATGTTATGAAGAACTCCCTCAGATCGCTTGTGGATGAGCTTGAAAAGAAAGAATTCGACCGCTTGAATGTGATTCCGGATTTAATGGGATCACAGGGCTTGATAACAGATATCGGTCTGGAGCACGTACTGAAGCCTTTATACTATATTCTGCAAGAGCGTGCAAACAAAAACAAAACAGATAATGAATCGTACCAGCTAGTAAATATGGGAAGTAATGAGATTTACGGTGCAGAGTTTAACCCTGTATATTTGTTTAATAGGAAAGCTTTCAATGAAAAACTTGCTCAAGTGCAAAATGTAGCTAAAGCTCAAATGAAGAAAAGACTTGGTGAGCAGAATGCCAGCTAAACACTTGAATGGATCTGGTGACACTATGATTGAAGACTATTCCAATTCGCAACAGGTTGCCCTAATTGTTAGAGTGAAAGACAATGAAATAAAATACAATCAGAAAGAAAGCCTTTACAACTCACTCGCCACAGCTATAGAAAGCAACGCTGGAAAGTATAACTTTAAACTGGTTAAAAGTTTTGGTCCTGGGCTTTCATTTTGCCAATTCCGAAGGGTTTTACAAGGGCAATCAAGGGAAGAGGCTATTCGGAACAGCTACGGATTTCATTTGTATGCAACCAAAAAAATAATACACGATGATAATAAGTTTGAACTTCCGTTACCAGATTGTGGTGTCGCTAATTACAAAATGATAAGTGTGCTTTTAGTCGATAATGCTGTTAGCCTATGTTACAATAAACATTTCCGAAAGTTAGGTGAAGAACTATTTCAAATAATAAAAACAGGTTTAGTCGGTGAATAAAAATGCCAGCTAAGAAAGTTTTGATAACACTGACAGAAGACCTGCAGAGAGAGCTGGATGGGCATGTGGCATCAGGCATGTTCGTGAGCAGGAGCGAGGTTATCCGTGAGGCTGTGAGAAAATTCTTGGGTGAATAGAAATGATAAAAGAATTGCTGAAAGGATTATTCGAATTTGACCAAGAGTCAACTCTCTATAGGGGGACAATACAAAATGAAACACCAGTTCTGTACTATTCGTATTCGAACATGTTTTCTGGAGGACATTACGATGTTTCCATATACTCGGATGGCAGGGTAGTTACTTTAGGGAGATTCTGTTTAACTACTGAAACAAAGCGAACAGAAAATATGGTATCTCCATTGCAAGTTAAGGATATAAAAAATGACTTGAGGAAAATAGGATTCTATTCAATGAAAAATAAATATGCGCCTGAAGGAGATATAATAACAGTATTTGACGGTTATAGTGATTCTCTGACATTGAATGATATAGGCAGAAGCAAGACCGTAACTCGCAATACATTTTCAATTAAAGAGTATGATAGAATTATAAATAAGATTAAGGAATTAGGTTCTGTTAATAGATTTTAAAATTGGGCTTCCTCCAATATCTTCACTTCACCATTCACACTCGATTTTAGTTTCTGTTCTGCTTCATTCGACTTGTTTCCAAGCAATCTCTTGTAATGCATCGGCACGATGACCTTTGCATTTATCGAATTTGCAGCGCATATCATATCATTCGGGTTCATGGTATATGTCCCTCCCATCGGCAACAATGCAATATCCACATTCAAGCCTTTCATCTCCGGAATGAAATCCGTGTCGCCTGCGTGATAAATCTTCATGCCGCCTATCTCCAAGACATATCCTACCCAGTCATTGCTTCGAGAATGGAACTGCTGCTTTGCAGGATCGGTGTTGTACGCAGGTATCGTCTTGACTTTTACGCCGTCAACATCAAACTCTTCGAAAGGCTTTGTGATAATCATCCTATTTCCGATATCAATGCCAACGCAACCTCTTACGCAGACAATCTTCGTTTTTGGCGTGAGGATTTCCTGTATGTCATCAGGCGACCAATGGTCATAATGCGCATGTGTTACAAAAATGATATCAGCTGGAACTGGATTGTTTTTCAATTCAAACGGATCGATATAGTAATTCTTGTCGTTATTCTGAATTAGGAATGACGCATGCCCCAGCCATTTGATATTATTAATGTTCATAACTGTATCATTTCATTCCGTGCTTATATCTTTTTATTACCGGAACTTCTGAAATGGAAAAAAATCCGCAGTAACCGACATAAACATTGTCAGCTACTGCATGCATATTTAGATCTG
>SCSP01000267.1 GCA_004297845.1 Bacteroidota bacterium
ACTCCCACGGCAGGCGTATATGCCAATCCCGGCAGCGGACAATTCATTTCCAAACTAACTCCTTCTCTTAACGCTATCGTCTATGCTACTGTTTTGGGAAACGGAACGCCTAATACCTTGTCTAATCAATTTTCACCTTCCGCATTCATGGTGGATGTATGCGAAAATATTTACGCGTCAGGATGGGGATTGACCAATAGTTATCCGGTAAGCGCCAATGCGGTGCAATCAACCACTGATGGCGAAGATTTTTACCTGATTGTTCTTGGAAAAAACGCGGGTACATTGATATACGCCACCTATTATGGTGAAAACGGAGAATGGGAACATGTTGATGGCGGAACATCCCGGTTTGACAAAAAAGGGCAGATTTATCAATCTGTTTGTACAATCGGCACTGCTTTTCCTGTAACACCTGGCGCTTTTTCGCCTAATAATAAAACGGGAGGTGATTATGATATTGCGGTATTTAAAATTGATTTTCAGAGCGTGGGCGTTACCGCTCAGGCTCAGGCATCGCCTAACGACACTATATGCGGGGGCGGTTCTGTTTCCTTCGTAAATACCAGTGTGAATGCTGTGGATTATATATGGAACTTTGGAGACGGAGGCCCCGTCAGTTCAGCTTCTGCCCCCACGCATGCCTATACTTCTTCCGGTACTTATACAGCAACACTGGTTGCCATTGACTCTTCCGGTTGTAATGTCGCGGATACCTTTTTCTTAATCATAACCGTGCTGCCGCAACCGTTGACTGTTGCCACAGGCGATACAATATGCCAGGGTGAAACGGCCACCCTCCTTGCTTCAGGCGGCAATACCTATCAATGGAGCAACGGGGCAACAGGATCGGCTATCACGGTTAATCCTACTGTTACAACAAGCTATACTGTAACCGTTTCCAACAGCATGTGCATGAATGATACCGCTGTTATGGCCATAGTCACCCCGTCTTCCGTAGCTGCTGCCTATAGTAATGTTACTATCACCCAGGGGCAAAGCGCTTCCCTTTCCGCGACAGGTGGAGGGACTTATTCATGGTCTCCATCAAGTGGTTTGAGTTGTACGGATTGCCCTGATCCCATAGCTTCGCCAGGCCAAACAACTTTTTACTGTGTGTTTGTTACCAACGCGGCCGGATGTTCCGATTCCGCCTGCGTCACCGTTAATGTGGAAATTCCTCCCTGTGGGGATATTTTTGTTCCCAATGTCTTTTCCCCGAACAATGATGGAGCCAACGAACTGGAATGTGTGTTGGGCGGATGTATCAAAGAACTGCAATTTATAATTTACAACCGCTGGGGAGAGAAAGTGTTTGAAACCACCGGCTCCCCCCTCCCTTCGGGAGGGCCGGGGTGGGCTTGCTGGGATGGAACCTATAAAGGCAAGCTGATGAACACGGCCGTGTTTGTTTATTATCTCGATGTAACATTAACCAGCGGAGAGAAGGTGAGTAAGAAAGGAAATGTGAGCCTCATGCGGTAAAAATAAATAAAGCGCTTATCCCGATTGAGCGAAGCGAACATCAGGATCAGTTTGGCGAGATGAATTTTTCTGCTTTTCTTTCACAATTTCCGCAAACGAACGGTTTTGAATTTTGCTTTCTAACCAGGAAATAATATCAAAATAAAATGTTATCGCATTTCCCTCTTGGGGATCTTTTTTGATTTGTTTCAATTCATCATGGAATTTGACGAATTCATTCATCAATGTTTGTTGAGAATACCCGATTTTACTCAGGTTACGGATAAAACTCAGAATACTTTGCTCCACTCTGAACATTTTTTTTCTTTTTAGTAAAAAACGGTACGCAGATATAATTTGATATGGGATAATATCCATATGATTCAATTCATAGTGGATAAGGATAATCATTATTCTCATCCATGCCTGTAAATCTTCATAAACACGAGTGCTTGGTTGATTGATAAAATGGGTTGCCCATTTTAGTGCAGACCGGTAGTCGCCTTTCCCAAAATAGAGATAGGCAAGATTGAAATTTAATAATAGGTATATACGTTTAGGTCGCATCACTTGTTTTTCGCTTTAATCTCCTTGGTTCTCCACCAACCATTTTCCCTATAAGTCGATGAAAAATTGTGTCCATATTGTTACGTCTATTGTATCTGTAATGATATTCATCCAAATATCCTTGTAATCTCTCTTTGGTGCAATGGTGATGTATTCCCCTTAGCCAGCCTTTGAGATTCATGATGTGAATGTGCAAGTCGGGAAAGTTTTTACCATCGTCCGAAGGAATTTGTTTCAACGCCTTGTATTGCTTTATAATCGTTCCCATTCCACTTTACTGATGCCAAATATTTATAGCAATCGGAATCTTCTTTAAATTGCCGGTTGAACTTGATTGAATTGAACTTTTTGGGTTGAATTCACACCGGCAAATTTAGCCCTTGTTTCCATAGAGCTAAAATAAGCCTAATTTTCAATATGTGCGACCTAAACGTATATACCTATATATAATTTTAATCCAGAACAACAAATATTTGCCTGATATTTAATACGATTGGCGAAAGAAGTGCAGATGAAGTTACCTTACGATGTGGTGATCTACTGATTATTTGCCCCAACCCTAAAGGGTGGATGAAAAGGCAGTGGATAATAGGCGCAAAGGATACATCCTTGCTTTCTCCCTTTAGGGCCGGGGAGGTTGTTTACTGATTCTCTTCTTTGATCTCAAAGCCCAACATCTTCATGTCGTTCCAGTAGTCGGGATAGGATTTACTTACAACCGAAGGACCTTCAATTTTAACCTCGGGATATAAAAGTGCCAGAGGAGCAAACGACATGGCCATTCGGTGATCGTGGTAAGTATTAAACACGAGATCGGGTTCAAAGGCATCTTTGTTTTCTTTCCGTGGAGGAAAGCTGATCTCTAAACTTCCTTTTGCACGATCATCGGCTTTCACCCCGATCTTCTTTAATTCATCTTTTAACGCCTTAACCCTGTCGGTCTCTTTTACATACAGCGTGTGCAGTCCGTTCAATTGCGTGGGTATTTTTAATGCAGAGGCTGTTACGGCAACGGTTTGTGCAATATCGGGGTAATCAGAAAAATCAAAATCAAAAATATCCGGCCTGTAATCTGTTTTTGAAAGTTTAATCCCTTCTTCTGTAAATTCAGTGCGAACGCCAAAAAATTCGAAAAGGTTTGCTACAACAGAATCTCCCTGAATTGATTTTCTTCTGAGCCCTTTAATCTTCAGTTCCGCTTCTTCGGAAAAAGCCGCCATTTCATACCAGTACGAGGCAGAACTCCAGTCGGATTCAATATGATAATCCCATCCCTGAAATTCCTGATGGGGAACGGAGATGACATTGTTATTCCATTTATACGTAACGCCAAAATGTTCCAGCACTTTCAGGGTCATCATGATATAGGAGCGGGAGGCAATTCTTCCGTTAAGGTGTATGCTTAATCCATTTTCTAATGTGGGTGCAATCAGCAGCAGCGCAGTGATGAACTGACTGCTCACTCCGGCATCCATTTGAATGTCTCCGCCCTTCAGGACTGCCCCTCTTATTTTTATCGGTGTGCAGCCTTCCTCGCCTAAGTAGGTAATTTTTGCTCCCAACCGTACAAGGGCCTCTACCAGCGGTTTTATAGGGCGTTGGTTCATTCTGTCTGAACCGGTTAATATGCGCGTTCCTTCCCGTGAGGCGAAAAAAGCTGTCAGAAAGCGTATGGTTGTGCCGCCATTTCCTGTATAATAATTTACTTCTACATCCAATTTTTTCAGCGTATGACCCTGATCGCCTGCAGTTTCATTTTTGAGAATCTCAGCAAGAATCTGTGTATCTATTGAATCCGCCAAATTGGTGGTTCGGAAACGCTGACTGCTCAATGCCTGAATAAGCAGCACCCGGTTACTCTCGCTTTTGGAGGCGGTGAGATAAACAGTGCCCTTTAGTTTTTTATCCGGCTTGGATACCTTGTATACCACGTATTATTAAGCTATTACTGATTGCGAAACTACTAAAAAACTATCTACTAATTCATTGGTTGCAAATTGCATTTAAAAAGTGTATGCTTTCTTCAATTAATTCTTCTGAACATGAGTTATTTATTTCCGCTTTTCCGATCGCGCTGAGCAGCGTAAAATTTATTTCCGAATCTTTATTCTTTTTATCCTGTTGCATCAAACCAATCAGTTGTTTTGCCTGTGATTTCAGGGGGGGAGGTTTGAAAATGGAAACGATGAATTCCGTGATGGAATCCAGTTCCTGGCTTGATAATCCGCAGCATTTGCGCGAGAGGTATGCCTCGCAGATCATTCCAAGCGCAATGGCCTCACCGTGCAGCATTTTCTTTTTAGATTTCAGCGATGCGGATTCTATGGCATGACCGATGGTATGCCCGAAGTTAAGCGCTTTGCGTAATCCGTTCTCGTAAGGATCTGCAACAACTATTTTGATTTTAATTTCTACCGATTCTGAAATTAGTTTGTTCCATGATTCCGCTGGTCGGGATTTCAAATCCCGACCCACAGATGCCTGTATTTGTTCCCAGTAATTTTTATCAGCAATAAGTCCATGTTTAATTACTTCGGCAAATCCGGACAGAAGTTCTTTCTTATCGAGTGTTTCTAAAAAAAGAGGATGGATGAAAACAGCTTTCGGAAAAGCAAAGGTTCCGATCTGATTTTTAAAATTCATAAAATCAATTCCTGTTTTTCCTCCCACCGATGTGTCTGCCTGGGCAAGAAGAGTAGTGGGAATATTGATGAAATCAATTCCGCGTTTGTAGGTTGAAGCGGCAAATCCGCCAATGTCGGTAATGACTCCTCCTCCCAGGTTTATAATTAATGATTCCCGATCTGCATTTTGCCCGGATAGCTCCCTCCATATCTTTTCGCAGTTTCGTATATTTTTATTTTTCTCTCCGCTTTTTATTTGAATGATATATAAAGAATGTGCGGTGGAAAATGACTTTCTGACGATCGGTAAACACTTCTTTTTAGTGTTCTCGTCCACTAAAATAATGAACGAGGAATAATAGCTTTTAGATAGAAAAGTATCCAGTTCTGCAAGCGAATCATGCCCTATGTGAATGTTGTATTTATCCGCGCAGATAGTTCTCATTTATTTTTCTTTTTCATTTCAATTCCATTGACCATTACCTGTTTTTGATGGTGAATGGACTCCTGATGAATGATTTCAAAAAGTTTCAGCATAAATTCAGGACTGAGTTGCTTTTCCATTCCCTGCTTTGTCCGGTCCTGTACAATTTCGTTCCATCGGCTGTTTTGAAGAATGGTTACTCCGCTGTTTTTTTTGTTCTGCCCGATGGCGCGTGCCATTTCCATCCGGATGGCAAGAAGACGTATTAAATCATTGTCTAATTCATCAATTTTATCCCTGATATCTTCTAATGTGCTGAGAAATTTTTTGTCTTCAACAGATGATTTACGAATTATAATTCTTTCCAATAATTTTCCGAGATCGGAAGGAGTAACCTGCTGTTTTGCATCACTGAGCGCAGCAAAAGGATCGCAATGTGTTTCTATCATCAGCCCCTGGTAATCCAGGTCAATGGCAGTTTGCGCAACATTAAAAAGAAGATCGGTTGTTCCGCAAATATGGCTTGGATCACAGAGGAGCGGGAGTTCGGGCATTCTGCGTTTTAATTCTATAGGAAGTTCCCACATGGGTTTGTTCCTGTACTGAGATTTATCGTACGATGAAAACCCACGGTGAATGGCGCCAATTTTCGTTATGCCTGCTTTTTGTACGCGCTCAATCGCTCCCATCCACAGATCCAGGTCAGCGTTGACAGGATTTTTTATCAGCACGGGAATTTTTACGCCCTGAAGAGACTCGGCAATTTCCTGTACGCTGAACGGATTTGCCGTGGTTCGTGCGCCAAGCCACAAAAAATCAATTCCATGTTGCAGCGCTTCCTGTACATGTTTCACATTGGCAACTTCAACCGCAGTAAGCAAACCCGTCTCCGCTTTTACGTTTTTCAGCCATTCTATTCCGATGCTTCCCACTCCTTCAAAACTTCCCGGACGTGTTCTTGGTTTCCATATCCCTGCCCGGAATATGCTTACCCTGTTCAGCGCTGCAATTTCCCGGGCAGTTCGCAGAACCTGTTCTTCGGTTTCAGCACTGCAGGGACCGGCAATTACCAGCGGAGTTGTAAGTTCCTGACTTAAAATACTGGCGGGTGTTTTATGTATCATTGTTACTGTAAAAAAGTTTTGATCAGGAAAAGAATGGACATCTGCAAAAGCCCCAAATGTAATACCTTTACGAAAATAATGAAACCTATTATCATAGCACAGCAGGAAAATGGCCTCCATCAACCATCTTATTATATTATTTTTCTTTTTGCAGTTGCCTTGTATTTGAATACTGCCGAGAATAAATATGCTTTTGATGATACCGTAGTTCTTTCACACGCCAAACACGGATTAAAGGATATTCCGGCATTGCTCACGAACGATCTGTTTTCACCCATGTACGGACAGCCGTTAGACATCGGAATAAGATGGAGACCTTTCGCCCTTTTCACTTCCACCATTGAGTATGAAGTATTTGGAGAAAGTCCTTTTATTGGTCATCTACTCAACATGATTCTATACGGTTCTGCGGGAATTGTACTGCTGCGGCTGCTGTCGCAATTACTTCCTAAAGCGCCACTTGTTGCTTTTATTAGCGCCCTTATTTTTATTGCTCATCCTGTTCATACCGAAGCGGTGGCCAATATCAAAAGCAGGGATGAAATATTCTCCTTCACTTTCCTCCTGCTCACCCTTCTGTTCATCCACCTATTCACAGATACTGATAAAAGAAAACATTTCATATATAGCTGCCTGTTTTATATTCTGGCACTGCTATCCAAAGAAAACGGAATTACTTTTCTTGCGATTATACCCCTGTTTCTATTTTGTTTTACCAATAAAACCCGAAAGCAAACTTTACTGCTAACGGTTCCTTTTCTGGTGATCGTGATCCTTTATCTGAGTGTAAGAGCGTCTCTTTTTCACGGAGTTATTATTGGAGACCGGAACATGGATATTATGGAAAATCAATTTTACGGAATACCTTTTTTGCAGAAATCAGCCAACGTCTTGTATATACTGGGAAAATATCTTCTGCTGCTTTTCTTTCCGCATCCCCTCGCCTGCGATTACTCCTATAACCAGATTCCGATTATTAATTGGACAAATTCAAAAGCCATTGCATCTGCATTAATATACCTTGGGCTTTTCATTGTTGCCGTAAAAATTCTTTGGAATTATAAAAAGATTTCTTCAGACAAAAGCAACAACCTTAACCCCTTAAACCTGAAACTGATTCTTTCCTTCTGCATCCTCTTCTACCTCATTACCATTTCCATTGTATCCAACCTGCTATTCAACATCGGAACCCCGATGGCAGAAAGGTTTTTATTTCTTCCTTCTTTAGGCTTCTGTCTCGCAATAACCGTCTTGCTCTTGCGCGGATTGAAAATAAAAGACCTGCATGAATTGAAATTTCCTCCCGCATTGTACATTCCTCTCGCACTTATTCTTGCTGCTTTCAGTTTTAAAACCATTGACAGAAACAGGGATTGGAAAGATCAGATCACGTTGTTTGGCAGAGATGCACAGGTCGTTCCCAATAGCTGTAAAATACATTATTATTACGGAGGCGAACTTTTGGACCGGTACGCTCTTTACCCGGATGATAATCCCGAAAAAATACCCGGGCTACGCAAAGCCATGAGGGAACAAAAAATTGCTATTGACATTTATTCAAAATTTTACATTGCGTATTATACCATCGGATTGATTTACGACCAACTTCAAATGACAGATTCTGCCATTTACAATTATAAACAAGCCGTAAATATAGAACCGCGTTACTATCTTGCTTATGGTAAACTCGGGTTTTTATACGGAAGGATAAAGAACGATCCTGATTCAGCTGTTTTCTACTATCAAAAGGGATTAGCGGGCAGCCCAAATAACGCATTATGAGGGTTACAGTTGGGAGTGGTTTATGGTATGAAAGGGATGTATAAAGAATCCATTAAAATCTTTGAACATGTTAAAGAAATGGATGCTGAGAAAACAAATGAATGTAATCTCAACATTGGCACTGCCTATCTGCTTTCCAAAAATTATAAAGAAGCACTCAGGTATTTTCAATTGCTTTTGCAGATAGCGCCTCAAGACGGCACTGTTCTTCAGAAGATGGGAGAAACTTATAAAGCCATGGGAGATACCCTGATGGCACAAGAATATTTTTTAAAGATTCAAAAATAAAAAAGTTGTGTTATCCGTGTTCTGTTTTTTATCACTACTGAGTTTTCAGAGGTGCTCTTATTAAACAAGAGAAAACCACTATACTTCCCCCGTCCTAAAAGTATACTAAAACAACTTTTTCATAGGGGAAACTATACAATTTATCGTTCCAAAAGTTAACGATTAGCCAAAAACAGACATAATAGGTGCTTATTGGCTGAAGTATTATTATGCAATAGCCAAGTGATCCTCGCCCTGTGGTTTTAAGCGATACTTTTTTCTGATTTTTTCCAAATCCCTTTTTAACAAAGCAGGGTTGTTAAAATATTTTTCACTCTGCCTGTCTCGGATGTCACGCAGGATTTGTAAAATAGACCTCTTGCGTTAGTCATTGCAACTCAAAATTATATATTCCGCAAATCGGTCGCATCCTTAAACCATGATGATTCCGTCTGTTTCGGTATTTTTCACTCATAATCCGGAACACTTTTATTTTACCAATATCTCCTCCTTTCTGTTTCGTAGTTTCATACAAGTTAGATTTTATTTAGCCGATCTACTGCACACAAAATTCGCTCTCTGCCTTTTATTGACCAATTCAACAAACTCTTTCATCTTCAAAGGGCGATCAAGTAACTGCCATTCTTTATCCTTCGGATGGTGGTTAAAGATCATTTCCTCCGGTGGTGTGAGGTAAT
This sequence comes from Bacteroidota bacterium, assembly GCA_004297845.1. Taxonomy (GTDB): domain Bacteria; phylum Bacteroidota; class Bacteroidia; order Palsa-948; family Palsa-948; genus Palsa-948. The sequence continues at coordinate 8,951 of SCSP01000267.1, forward strand.
AATCTTCACTTAGTTCCCTTGTAAATTTATTTACACCCTTATCACAATACCCGCTTGCCCATGTAACATCCAGCAAATGCCATTCACCTTCAATCATTACAGCGTTCCATGCGTGATTGCTTGCTTTCTCGCTCATGGTGGGGGTTAACATTCTTCCGTCAGTAGTCAGGGAAGATGCAAACCCTGTAATGTACCTGCACTCAATTTCTGCAAAGTCGCATAAGTAATAAAACAGAAAAGCATAATCACTGCATACCCCTTTTCTTTTTATCAGGGCTTCCCTTGCTAATTCCCATTCCCACTTTTCAATGCAATCCCTATGCTCCTTTTTATTTCTTCCGTGTTTGGACTTGCAATAACAACGGAACGGAACACATTTTCTATTGTGATACTTTTTTACATCATAGTCAATATTCTGCGTCATCCAGTAGAAAATCGCCCTTACTTTCTCCCCGTCCGTATTAAATGAATCGGTAAGCAGGTGAGAGAGGGTTTCAATATCCTTGCCCTTCTCCCCCCATATATCCAGTCCATCTACAAAACCGTCAATGTAGGAATATGCCTTTACACCGCCCGATGTTACCGCTCCCGCACGGAGCATGGGATTATGATACGGCTCTACATGAACCCGTACAGTATCAGCATTTGAAGATAAGACACTTAATGTATCTTCTTGGGAATAGCAGGCAATTGAACCGGCAATTGCAAGGGTGAGGAGGTGCGTTTTCATATTACTCTATGGATTAGGTTTAGACCGCGATTTTTTAAAGTAATGCTGAAATCATAGAAGGGTTTTATTGTTTTGTGATATACATTCAGAAATAATCTTGCTGATATTTGTTTTAACGAAGATGTTATTGCATTATTCGAGAAAAGGCAAACATTTAGACGAGTGGCAGAAATGTTTCGATGAGATGAAGGGAAAAGGAGATGCGATCTTAGATTATGGGATTTTCCATGTCAACACCATGATTTTTTAAGATTTCATTTATTTTTTCAACTGCGGGGTTTTGGGGTAGATTTTTATTCTTCGCTTTTTTATTTTTCCATCCCACATGTAACAACAAAACAAAAGAAAGTAAAAAGGTGGTAAACTTAAATTTAGCTATGAAAAGAAAGGGTTAAGTAAACACGGGAAAACAACTATACTTCCCCGTCCTGAATCTGCTGAATGATCTCTTCAATCATCTTGTCTTCTCCTTTACTGGGGTCGTATTTCCACTTGAGATTATTGCCGAACAGGAGTCCGAATGACTGCCACATGAAAGCAGAGAAGCCACCGCGATAATCTTTGATCACCTTATAGGTGGTCATTCCGGTTTCCCGGTTGATCAGTCGGATCAATATCTTTCCCTGGGTCATGGTGAGGTTTTTCAGGTCGCCCTCAAACTGTGTTTTCAGTTCTTTCTCCGCCTTTTTCAGATAAGGAGCACGCTTGGCCTCCGGCATATTGTTGAGGACGGCATCATATTCCCTGAGCTTTACGGAAGCAAGAATTGCGTAGGGATATGCCTTGCGCACATTACGCTTCAATCTCAAATACGCCTGTTTGTCCTTTTCACTTTTGAAAGTACGATTAGAAACAACCCTGAAATCTTTTATGGTAACTGTTGGCAATGTTTCACCATGGTATGGAAACGCTCTGACAAGCAGATTATCCTTTTGATCGGGTTGTTGTGCAAAAACGCCAGGTGAAGCCATCAGAAACAACATCGGGATCGCTAAGAGAAGCCGGATTTTATATGCTGATTTAATCATTCGTATAACTCCTGTTCCAAGAACTGTGCCATTGTTGTAACGTATGATTCACAAAGATGCTACCGCAAAGGTAGTCAATATGCTGACAAAATCAAAATTTAGTAAAAACAGGGCTAATCTGTATGTGAAATTCTGTTCCTTTTCCAATTTGAGGCTGCACGCTGAGAAAGGGGAATAGATGAATATCCGTGACAGGTGGAGTTAAAAAGTTCAGCAGAAACCAATGAAGCAATAAACGCCTCTTCTTCATTATCTGCAAAAATCTTTTCCGGAGAAAAATAGCTGCCTGCAAAATGAGTATCAAAATCACCGGAGATAAATGCCTCATGGTTTAAGACAAACTTACAGAAAGGCAATGTAGTTTCAACGCCTACTATCTGGTATTCATCAATGGCCCGGATCAGACGGCCAATGGCCTCTTTCCTGTCCTTGCCGTGTGCAATCAGCTTGGCAATCATGGGATCGTAATAAATAGGAATATCCATTCCTTCCTCAAATCCATCGTCAACGCGGATTCCGGATCCTCTCGGAACTTTGTAGGCAGCGAGTTTTCCAATATCCGGAAGAAAATTATTTGCGGGATCTTCAGCATACACGCGCACTTCAATCGCATGTCCGCTGATTTCCATGTCGTCCTGTTTGAATGAGAGCTTTTCACCTTGCGCCACTTTGATCTGCTCCTTCACCAAGTCAATGCCTGTTATCATTTCTGTAACGGGGTGTTCTACCTGCAAACGGGTGTTTACTTCGAGGAAATAGAAATGAAGCCCCCCGCCCTGAAGGGAGCTATTGGAATTCTCTTTATGTTTTGATTTATTATTTTTATCCTTGAAGTTTGCCTCTGTCTTTTCTCCCTTTAGGGTTGGGGCTTCTTCCACCAGAAACTCTACTGTTCCCGCTCCAACATATCCGCATGCTTTTGCCAGACTCACAGCACATTCCCCCATCTTTTTCCGCATCTCAGGAGTGAGAACCGTAGATGGCGCTTCTTCCACAACTTTCTGATGTCTGCGCTGAACAGAACATTCCCGCTCAAAAAGATAAACTACGTTTCCGTGTTTGTCGGCAAGAATCTGAATTTCCACATGACGCGGCTTTTCCACATATTTTTCAATGAACACGGCTCCATCGCCAAAAGCAGATTTTGCTTCGCTGGAAGCACGCTTCACTTCTTCTTCCAGGTCATTTTCATTTTTAACAACTCGCATTCCCTTTCCCCCACCTCCTGCACTTGCCTTGATCAGAACAGGAAAACCAATTTCTTTTGCAACTTTTTTTGCGGTTTTAATATCATCGATCGCACCATCTGTACCGGGCACCATGGGAATGTTATGCTTTTTCGCAGTGGCTTTTGCAGAAAGTTTATCACCCATCATTTCCATGGCCTCGGCAGATGGACCGATAAAAATGATGCCGCTCTTTCCTACCTCCCTTGCAAACTCCGCATTCTCGGAAAGAAATCCATAACCCGGATGAATCGCATCCACTTTCAGAGTTTTGCAGACTTCAATGATCTTTTTTCCGTTCAAATAGGATTGTGAAGATGCCGGTGGTCCGATGCATACCGCTTCATCTGCGTAGCGGACGAAGGGAGCATTTCTGTCTGCTTCAGAAAAAACGGCAACAGTGGAAATCCCCATCTCTTTGCATGAACGCATGATGCGGAGGGCAATTTCTCCGCGATTGGCAACTAATATTTTTTTAATCTGTTTCAAGAATTTGATCTGCTTTGTAATGTTTGCAACTTTGCGTTGTGGCGGATTAGATGCACTAACCTGTCTAAACGCACAATGTTTATTAATTGTAAACGCTTATAATTGGTTTATCGTTAAGTTTTACAAGATTGTTTTGTGTTCATTTCTGATTGAAATTTTCTACTCCAATTCTCTTATAAATTCTTCTATTGAGGTATAAATGTAATCCAAATCTTTATCGGATATACAGTATGGCGGAACAAGATAAATTACATTTCCTATCGGACGAAGTAAAATTCCCTTATCCAAAAAAAACTTAGCTGCTTTATCCCGAATGGAATTGAAATAGGATGTTTCATCCGAAGTTTTAAGCTCAATAGCAAAGATCACCCCTATTCCCCTTATTTCCTTTATTGCCTTATTGCCCTTAATTCGTTTTGAAAACTGTTCGTGTCGCTTAGCAATTCTCTTAATACTTTGCCTTGTCTCCTTCCTCTCCATCAGATCCATGCTCGCCAGCGATGCGGAACAGGCCACCGGGTTTGCTGTAAAAGAATGTCCGTGAAAAAAAGTTTTCATTCTGTCTTCAGACAGAAATGCGTTAAATATATCTTCCGTACAGGAAGTAACTCCCATCGCCATGGTGCCGCCCGTAAGCCCTTTTGACAAGCACATCATATCCGGTTTTTCGGAAAGATAGTCCGTAGCGAAAAACTTTCCCGTCCTGCCAAAGCCGGTGAATACTTCATCAGCGATCGAAAATATCTTATTCTCCCTGCAAATCCTGATCATTTCGCTTAAGGCTTCGGCTTCATGAATGACCATTCCGGCCACGCCTTGTACCAAAGGCTCAAAAATAAAAGAGGCCACTTTATCCTTGCAACCTGAAACCTGTAACCTAAAATTTGAAACCACTTCTTGCTCTTTCCCTTTGATTGGTGCATCAATAAAAATAGCGTCAAACAAATTAGATGCAAATGGTTTAGAAAACGCACCTCGATCACTCACCGACATCGCTCCGAATGTATCACCGTGATAGGCATTTTTGAACGCAATTACTTTTGTTTTGGGAGTTCCTTTGTTGTGCCAATATTGAAAACTCATTTTCAACGCAACCTCCACGGCAGTGGAGCCATTATCCGAAAAAAAAATCTTTTTTTGATTCTTAGGTAATTTTTTCAAAAGTCGTTCTGCAAGTTCAACCGCAGGTTCGTGGGTAAATCCGGCAAAGATTACATGTTCAAGTTTTTTTAATTGTACAGAAACTTTTTTAGCGATGTAAGGATGACTGTGCCCATGAATGCAGGTCCACCAGGAAGAAAGCGCATCAATGTATCTTTTGCCTTTATCGTCATACACATACGCACCATTTGCTTTTACAATTCCAATGGAATCGGGGTGAAGCTGATGCTGCGTGTAGGGATGCCAGATCGTTTTTCTATCGCGGACAGAAAGTGATTTTTCCTTCGTTATCATATTCTCTTTTCGTTAATTCGTAAGCAGGTCAGATGTTTTCAAAATCATTCTTATACTTCGAAATTACCGTTTTGTCGATCTCATTCTCTTTTGTGATCCATGCAATAAAAGAAAGTTGGCTATACCTGAGAATAATCTCTTTGGAAGGAGCATGAGGAGAACCGTTAAAAACAAGCCCGGTAATTTTTATTCCCCTATGCTTTAATGCGTCAATAGTAAGGAGAGAATGATTGATGCTGCCCAAATAATTCTGAATGACCACAATTACTTCAGCATCAAATTTTTTAATCAGGTCTATGATAAAATAGTTTTCATTCAGCGGAACCATAACGCCTCCTGCTCCTTCGATCACTAAGGTTTCATTGGACGAATCAGGAAGAACGATAGCCTCCGGATCTATCTTTATATTTTCATTCGCTGCTGCTTCGTGCGGGGATTTATGCTCCTTGAGGCGATAGGCTTCGGGATGTATAACCGATACCTCATTGCTGATGAGCCTTTTGATCGTATCCGAATCGGTGGAATAAAATGTACCCGACTGTACCGGCTTCCAGTAATCTGCTTTCAGCGCTTCAACAATTATTGCGGACACAACCGTTTTTCCGATATCTGTTCCGATTCCTGTTACAAATATTTTTCTCATAAAATAACTTTGGCAATATTACAATAATCAGAATTAAGAAGAGGCAAGTACAATTTCGGGTAAGGCGGAGACCTGTTTTTTGACCGATGAAAGCAAGGCGCTTATCTCTTCTTCCGTATTGAACGCATGCAAACAAACACGAATTCGCTCTTTGCCTTTGGGGACCGTTGGGCTTAAAATTGGCCGCACATCAAAACCGTCCTTTTGAATAAGGGAAGCCGTTTCTTTCACCTTATCATTTCCCGGAATTAACAATGATTGGATAGGGCTGGCGCTCTTCAAAAAGCCGGATATTTTAAATTCTTCAATTTTAAATTTAAATAAAGATATTAACTTTCTGATAATCAATATATTATTATTTGAACTATTTAACAAATTATAGGTTGCTTTAATGGCGGCAAATACAGCAGGAGGAAGAGCTGTCGTATAAATGAACGGACGAGAAAAATTGATGAGATAATTTCTCAACTCCTCGCTTCCCAATACGATTGCACCGTGGCACCCGAGTGCCTTGCCGAAGGTATGCACCCGTGCAAAGACTTGCTTCTCCAATCCTATTTCTACCACCTTACCTTCTCCCCGTTCTCCAAAGATCCCCGTGGCATGGGCTTCATCCACAATAAGTTTTGCTTTATAGTCTTCGCACAGTGAAGCAATTTCTATCAAAGGGGCAAAATCCCCATCCATGGAATAAACACTTTCAACAACAACAAATATTTCCTGCTGAGAGGGATTCGCAGACCTCAAAAATTTAAGTCGATCTTCGAGATGGCTGGCATCATTATGCCTGAACGGAAAAGAATCCGCTTTTGACAATCGCACCCCATCGTATACGGAAGCATGCGAAAGCTCATCATATAAAATCATATCCGCCTTTTGGGCAACGGAAGAAAGTAATCCTGTATTCGCAGTATAACCTGAATTAAAGATCAATCCTGCTTCTGCGCGATGAAAATCTGCGATGAATTTTTCAAGTTCCTCTGCGTACTTGGAATTGCCGGTGAGGAGGCGGGAACCACCGGAGCCAGAGCCGGTTACCTGTTTAAGGTTTAAGATTTCAAGTTCAGCAGCCAATAACTCCTTCAGTTCAAGTGAGCGGGCAAAGCCCAAATAATCGTTTGAAGAAAAATCTATCCGATTATTTTCCGAAGATAGCTTTCGGAGCAATCCCTGTTCGGTACGCGCACTCAGTCGCTTGCTTAAAAATTCTTCGTTCAAAATAAACAGGAGGATTAATTGTAAAACCGGCCCAGATCCACCCGGATGCCGCAAAGGATGCTGGCGGAAAAAACACTGTGACGTATATCCACAGGGGCTTCCAGTCCTGAGTTGTCGTAAAACTTATATTCCAGGTTAGGCAAAACATAGGCATACACCCTTGGATATACTTCGTAATCAGCCACAATTCCCGAAGAGGCAAGGAGGCTGGTGGGAAAGGGTTTTTCTCCCAGGAAATTAAAACGCTTCACATTGGTGTAACCAAACCATCCCAGCTTGGTATTCCAACTGAAAGAATACTTTTTGTCTGTATCGTACGCGAACGGAACTTCAGCCTGTAAATATATCTTGTCAAAACGCAGCCCCTCATCAAACAATAAATAATCCTCCCCCTCCTTCGTGTAAATTTTTAATTGGGCAAGGTAATGGAACTCAAAGTCGATCCCAAGACCGAAACGAATACGGCCAATCGGTGCCATTACATTCACATCGTAATTCCGGGTAGGGCTGTTAGCGCTGAATTTCAGATCACCCATATTGATCACGGCACCATCCTTGTCATAAAATTCTGTGCTTTTAAAAACTGAATTCCATCGAGCGGTTCCAAAACCATACCCCAAGGCAACAAAATATTTTTCACTGCTTTTGGTAGCGTGATAAAAATATCCGCTTTGGGAAAATCCAATCAGGGAAAAAAGCAGAAGGGCTGACAGGGCTACTGCTCTCCTTTTTATTTTGAGAAAAGTGTTCAACATACAGGAAGTGATTCTCTTTGCAAAGATTCGTTAGCATATTTGAATGCCTCTCTGGATTTCAATCCAAAAAGCCGGAACATTTCCATGTCTTGATTGAAAGCAGGATTCGGAGTGGTGAGCAACTTATCGCCTGCAAAGACCGAGTTCGCGCCTGCCAGAAAGCAGAGCGCCTGTCCTTCGAGCGACATCTGTGTTCTGCCGGCTGATAAGCGGACCATGGATTCCGGCATTACAATTCTTGTAGTTGATATCATGCGCAGCATCTCCCAAATAGAAATCGGTTTCTGCTTCTCAAGCGGTGTTCCTTCTACCGGGACCAGCGCGTTGATTGGAACAGATTCCGGTGGAGGATTCAGGTTGGAAAGCGTGTAAAGCATTTCTATCCTGTCGTTCACCGATTCGCCCATACCGATGATCCCACCGGAGCAGACGGTTACTTTGGCTTTGCGAACATTTTCAATCGTATTCAAACGATCATCGTATTTTCTTGTGGTGATTATCTTTTTATAAAAATCTTCCGATGAATCCAGATTATGATTGTACGCATACAGTCCGGCATCAGCCAATTTCTGCGCCTGTTCTTCCGTCAACATTCCAAGTGTGCAACAAACCTCCATTCCCATTTCATTGATCCCCTGAACCATCTTCAGCACCGAGTCGAAATCGCTATTATCACGCACCTCTCTCCAGGCAGCTCCCAGGCACATGCGGGAAGCGCCTCCTGCCCTGGCATTATTTGCCGCGATCATCACATCACTTATCGAAAGCATTTTGTGCGCGTTCACATCCGTCTGGTAACGGGCGGACTGAGGGCAATAGCCGCAATCCTCCGGGCATCCGCCTGTTTTGATGGACAGCAAAGAACTCACCTGAACTTCAGAAGGATCGTGGAACATTCGGTGTACGGCAGCAGAACGGAAAACCAGGTCAAGCAAAGGAGAATTATAAACTTCCCTTATCTCCTCACGCGAATATTTTTTCATATCGTTGATGTTTCTGCAAAATCCATTAACATTTGCAAAGGTAGGGTTTTGTTTCGGCACAAAGAAATCTTATTTCCCATACCAGGAAGGGATATGTTGATTACTTTTGACCTCACCCTGTCCTCTCCCTTACAGAAGATGGGAGAAATTCAATGAAAAAAATAAAAAAATCTCCTCTTCACATTGATATTGTAACCGTTTTACCCAAACTGCTCGAAAGCCCTTTTCAAAATTCCATTGTAAAGCGTGGAATAGACAAAAAATTGGTAAAGGTGAATGTAATTAACCTGCGAGATTATGCCTCTGACAAATACAAAACTACTGATGACTACTTGTACGGAGGCGGTGCAGGAATGGTGATGATGATAGAACCTATTGTCAAATGCATTGAATCGCTGAAGAAAACCCTTCAACTCCGCTCAGGGGGGCAATACGATGAAATAATTTACATGAGCCCGGATGGTGAACTCTTTGACCAAAAGATGGCCAACAATCTGTCGATGCAGAAAAATCTCATCCTCCTTTGCGGGCATTACAAAGGCATAGACGAGCGCGTACGGGAGCATTTTATCACCAAAGAAATTTCCATTGGCGATTATGTGCTGAGCGGTGGAGAGTTGCCTGCTGCGGTGGTCTGCGATGCGGTGATCCGGCTTATTCCGGGAGTTATCTCCGATGAGACTTCTGCCCTCACCGATTCCTTCCAGGATAGACTTCTATCCCCTCCTGCCTATACCCGCCCGGCTGATTACAAAGGCATGAAAGTTCCGGATATCCTGCTTTCGGGCAATACGAGGAATGTGGAGGAATGGAGGCATGAGAGATCGGTTGAAAGGACAGAGAAGAGAAGACCACGTTTGATGGAAGACGGGAGAGGGAAGATGGAAAAAGGAAAGACGGGAGAGGGAAAGACAAATTAAGTTTACAGGAAAATCGTAATTTCAGCATCCGAGATTCCCGTTGCAAAAAAGGCAGTATGACTACAAAAAGATTTTTCCTTTCGTGGCTGTTGAGTTCTTTAATCATGTTTGGACTTTCTTATATGTGGCATGGAGTGATTCTAAATGACTTTACCCGCCTTTCCTACCCTATAGAGATTTTTCTTACCGGTTCGGTAATTACCTATCTCATCCTCGGGTTTCTTGTCACAAAAATATTTCTTATGAAATTCCCGGCCGGTATTGCCCAAAAACCGCTTACGCGAGGAATTATTTCCGGTGCCTCCCTGGGAATTGCAACATACATTGTTACCCTGGTTGTTGGGGTTTCTTTCAGCACCACACTTACCACTGAGTATATCCTTTTTGATCTGCTTTGGCAGACCATTGAGGAAATGATTGGAGGAATAACCGTAGCGTTTATTTACATCTCCATCTACGAAGGAAATCCGGTGGAGATTATTACACGGAAAATGTTTGGCGAATAAAATTTATTTTTTTATGCCGCTGTTTTTTCATCCTGAGACTATTTTTTTTGTCACAAAACGGACTTATCGGACTAAACTGATATTTCCTTTCTTAATTATTTCTTCCCCCGTGGTGAGAGTGGCTTCGAGGTAATAAACAAACACCGCTGTATCCAACAACTTCCCTTTATAAGTTCCGTCCCAGCCTATTTTCTGGTTAGTAATTTTAAAAATCTTTTCTCCCCATCGGTTGTAGATAATGCAAGTCAGTTCCGTTATGCAATTCCCGTGTACAAAAAAAATATCATTCTCACCATCTTCGTTTGGAGAAAATGCGTTGGGAACATACAGATTTCCGCAGGGTATTTCCACATTTATTTTGATGCAGGCGCTGTCTGTGCAACCGTTTCCATCGGCAACAAATACGCAGTAGGTAAGCCCCCCTGCCCCCCAAAGGGGGGTGACGGTAGGATTGGCGCATGTAGTGCAACTCAATCCTGTGGCAGGCGACCATGAATATGTTCCGCCACCTGTGGCGGTGAGTTGACTGCTGCCTCCAGGTGAGATGTTAATAGCGGTGGCAGTCACCGCGGCTGCGGGACCGGGTGTTTGAGCAACACTCACTGCTTGTGTTTGCGTGCATCCGCTGGCATCGGTAATGGTTATGGTATAAGTTCCTGCCGAAAGCCCTGTTGCGGTTGAAGCAGTTTGACCGCTGCTCCATTGATAGGCGTAAGGTGATGTGCCTCCGCTTACAGTGGCGGTTGCCATGCCGTTATTGCTTCCGCAGGAAGCAGGTGTGGAGGTTGCCGATACGCTTGGAATATTTCCGCTGGATGTAATCGTAACCGTACTGGCGGTTGAACATCCGCTTGCATCGGTAACAATTACAGTACAACTTCCGGCTGAAAGACCTGTTGCAATTGAAGCCGTTTGTCCGTTGCACCACTGGTAAGTATAAGGCAAACTGCCTCCGGAAGCGGTTGCAGTTGCAGTTCCGCCCTGCGTACAGGTTTGAGGGGTGATTGAGATGGCAAGAGTTGGTCCTCCGGTTTGCGTAGTTATTACCGTAGCGGTTTTCGTACAGCCATTGGCATCTGTTACAAGCGCTGTGTACGTTCCTGTTGATAGTCCGGTAATGGCTGAAGATGTCTGAACAGGGACTGTGCTCCAGTTGTAAGTGTAAGGGGCGCTGCCTCCTGCCGCTGTTACTGTTGCACTTCCATTATTGCTTCCGCAAGAAGCCGGTGTTGATGTTGTGCCAGCCGATAAAACCATGGCGGGTTGGATAATAGTTATAACCTGAGTTGCTGTGCATCCACCGGCATCGGCAACTGTGAGCGTGTAACTTCCTGCACAAAGGCCGCTGATGCCTGAAGTGGTTTGCCCGTTTATCCAACTATATGTGTAAGGCTGATTGCCTCCTGTTACTGCCGCTGCTGCTGCTGTTCCATTGCATTGTCCATTGCATAAAATATCTGTTTGCGACATAGTTGCGTTAGGTCCGTTTGCATTTGTTACGCTCACCGTTTGTGTTTGTGTGCAGCCGTTTGCATCGGTAACAGTTACAGTATAGGTTCCTGCCGCAAGTCCGGTGGTGGTTTGCGTAGTTTGCCCGTTGCTCCAATTATAGGTATAAGGAGTAGTTCCATTGCCTGGATTGGCAGTTGCCGATCCATTATTGACAGTGCATCCGGTTTGCGTGGAAACAGCGCTTACGCTTAAAGTATTAAGAGTTGTAACGGCAACTGTTTGCGTTTGTACGCACCCACTGGCATCGCTTACGGTGGCTGTATAGGTTCCCGTTGCAAGTCCGGTAGCTGTTTGGGTGGTTTGCCCTGTGGGGTTCCAGTTGTAGGTATAACCGCCTGTGCCTCCGCCAGCGGTTATGGTTGCGTTGCCGTTGTTTCCGCTGCAGGCAGATGAAGAGGCGGTGGCGGTAGCGGTAAGTACAGGCGGCTGGGTGATAGTTACGGTTGCGGTGGCGGTTATGCCACACGCATCGGTTATCATAATGGAATATGTCCCTGTGCAAAGACCGGTGATTGTTTGTGCGGATTGTGCGGGCAGGGTACCCCAAATGTAGGTGAAAGGGGAAGTACCGCCAATAGGATTTGCGGCTGCTGTTCCGGTGCATTGCCCGCTGCATAATGGATCGGTTGAAGTGGCGGCAACAGAAAAAGCGCAAGGTAAAAATTTAGCAATACACCCATCATCACCGGTGTTAAAAGTGGCATCATAATAAGTTCCTCCTCCGGGATTGGTGAGCGGATAAGTGGCCTCACTTATAACATTAGCCCACTCTCCGGCAATAAAAAGATTACCGGAATTATCTACGGTCAAAGCCTCGCGAAAATCGTATGCATCTCCTCCAAAGTAAGTAGCCCACTGGAGCGCTCCTGTATTGCTGAATCTGGTAATAAAAATGTCCGTGCTTCCCCCATTAAAAAAGCTATCAAAATACCCACCGGCACAAGCAGATGATTGAGTGGGAGTAGCAGCAGAACCGCTTACAAATGAAATGTAAACCTCCCCGCAGGGATTCAATGCAATGTTATCATACGTATAACAAAGTTCGCCTCCGCTGCCCCCGTAGTGGGTTGCCCAGAACCGGACACCCGCATTATTAAACTTTAAGATAAAAACATCATCATTGCCTGCAATAGATCCCTGATAATAGGCTCCTCCTCCGGGATTCAGAACAGGAAAATTAGTGGAAGATGTACGGCCCATCACAAAAACATTTCCACTGCCATCGCAGGCAGCGGAATGGCCCCAGTCGCCATAGTTTCCTCCATAATAAGTTGCCCATAAGCGCAGACCCGCATTGGTAAATTTCAGAATAAAAGCATCATAACCGCCCCCAAAAGTTCCCTGATAATAGGCGGATCCTCCGGGATTTTGAACCGGAAAATCCGATGATTCTGTATACCCCGTCAGAAGAACATTCCCGCTGCCATCGCAGGCAATGGAATACCCCTCTTCCCCTGCGCTTCCCCCATAATAAGTTGCCCATAATCGCACACCCGCATTTGTAAACTTCAGGATAAAAGCGTCATAAATTCCATAACTTCCCGCATGGGTTCCCTGATAAAAGGCGCCTGCGAGATTTTGAACCGGAAAATCGGTGGAACCAGTAGCGCCCGTCACAAAAATATTTCCGCTACCATCGCAGGTAATGGAATTACCCATATCCGTATTATTTCCTCCGTAATAGGTTGCCCATAAGCGAACGCCCGCATTGGTAAACTTCAGAATAAAAATATCCTGACTGCTGCTGCTTGCTATCGTTCCTTGATAATAGGCACCTCCCAGATTCTGAACCGGAAAATCAGTAGAAACTGTGTATCCCGTCACGAAAACATTTCCGCTGCCATCGCAGACAATAGAACCACTCCAGTCATCTCCATTTCCCCCATAATAAGTTGCCCATAAACGCAGTCCTGCATTGGAATACTTCAAAATAAAAACATCAGTACTCACCCCCATAGTTCCCTGATAATAGGCGCCTCCTGAACTTTGAACAGGAAAATCAGAAGAACCTACATATCCCGTTATAAAAACATTTCCCGTTCCGTCATTCGCAATGGACATGGGCCCATCAATGGAATTTCCTCCATAAAAAGTGGCCCAGTTCAATACAGGGTCAATAACAAAGGGAGGGTTTAAAGTCTCAAATTTAAAGTTTAAAGTCGGGAGATCAAAACCAATAGTTACATTATAGCCGCCATGGCTGTTTTTTTCTGTGGAGAGGCATTTGTACTTGCTCTGGATTTGCTGCTTGCTTTCTTTCAAATAACTATAGGGCGCGTTTTCCGTAAGAGCGCCCATGCCGGTTTCAATGAAAATGTTTCCTGTAGGATCAAGCCGCACGGGTTTTAAAGAAGAATACACCATGCGTATCTGTGCGGGATCGGCTCCGGGATGAACTATGAAATCGTATTTGAAACCGTCCTCGCTGCTGCTATAAAACACCCAATCTATGCCGGGATATATTTCTTTTATGGTTATCTTTTCGTATTCTTTTACTCCATAAACTCCTTTCGAACAATGTGCATAGAAAAAATTAAAATCGGTTACAGACGATTTTCCCCTCACAATATTCTCTCTTTTTATGGAAGCATCTTGTAAATTCATATCCACCCTGTTCCATTCCATGTTTATCTTTTCTTCGCGCTTTTGCAATGATTCTTTTCCGCCTTGCAAGTCGGCTCTGGCATTATCTGCTTCTTTGTCTTCTTCCATTTTGATAAAAACATACGTGAACCCTTTTTCTGTAACGTACATATTCATGCCGGGCACTTCGGCCTTGAACAATACAAAAGGCACGGGCTTACCTTCCGTATCCATCATCTGTCCTCTGTTTTCCAGAAAATAAACTGACCGGCTTTGCATGAATTGCTTCGCATTCCCTGAGGAGGAGTCCGCATGGGCGGCCTTTATTTCTCCCCTACTCAATAGGCTGAAGAAGAAACTTACGGTAAATGCAAAAAGTAAGTTTTGGAGTTTCATAATTCATAAGAATCATTGGTCAGACAAAAATAGTTAAATCTCATAGATGAAAATATAGAATTTTGAAAGTCCTGTATATTTTTACCTTTCTTCTAAAAATCCCTTCTTGTGTATCACGATGGATACGGAGCGTTTGATTGCTAATTTCTTTTTCAAGGTCTATACCTTATGTTTTTGTTCGGTATCCCGTATTGCTACGAGAGTGCTTAATTTTTCCTGATAATACTTTTGTTTTCTGCTAATTTGCTCTGCAGATAATTTGATTTGAGGTTCTTTATATACCTCTTGTTTTGACAGCACATTCCAAATAATAACCAATTGTTTACGCGCTATGGCGATGAGCGCTTTTTTACTGGACTTGCGAACGGCTAATTGTTCAAACTTGGTTTTCAGGTAACAGGTTTTGGTCCGGCTGGCTGCCCATGCGGTTTGAACCAATATTCTGCGCAGGTATTTGTTGCCTTTTGTAATGGAACGGCTTTTTATTTTTCCTGCGCTTTCATCGTTCTTGGGTCGTGGCTATCCATTGTGCGTCCTGAACATCTGTTTTTCGACCAGGCATTTGTTTGATAAAATACGGATTCACCAGAAGCAATTTAAAATCATCTTCCAATGCCCGCCACACAGGCATCCAAATAAATGCCCGTACTTTCCATAGCCACTTTGCCTACCTGTTCGCCTTTGAGCCAGTGATTCAACTCTGCCAAACCGCAGGTCATTGTGCTGAATTGTTTGACTTCGCTTTGATAATTGCCGCTTTTAATACAGGCAAAATTGTATCTTTGTGGACATCCAGTCCACACACTTTGATTACTTTTTTCATGTTTATGAAATTTAAAGTTATATCTGCAAATATATTGTGCCTCGAGCACGAAGCAGCAAAGTGTGACGGACTGGATTTTTATCCTGTATGTGTATTAATTAATTCATGTACGTTTGTTTAACATGAAAAATGCGGATATGATAAAGAGATTTGAAGAGTTACTCGCTAACAACACACGCAGTTTTTTTGATGCGGATGAGTTTGATATTCTCATTGATTATTATCTCACCGAAAATCAATATCACAAGGCTATAAAAGCAGTTGACTTTGCCCTTGAACAATACCCCTATTCCATTGATTTTTTAATACGAAAAGCGCAGTTGATCAGCGCAAACAAAGAAACCCGCAAGGCGCTGGAACTGCTTGTACAGGCAGAAGTGATTGACCCCATTCATCCGGAAATATTCATGACGCGCGGCTCTATTTACAGCTTAACGGGCTTACCCGAAAAAGCAATAGAAAACTTCAAGAAATCATTAGAATATGCAGGGGACTCAAAGGAGATCATCGAAGATGCGTACCTGTATCTTGCATTTGAATATGAGAATCTGGAACAGTATGAGGACGGCATCTTCTGTCTTAAAAAAACAATCGATATAAATCCAAAGAACAATGCCGCGCTGTATGAACTCTCGTTTTGCTTTGAGGTTTGCGAAAAAAACAATGAAGCGGTAGAATACTTTAATCAGTTCATTGATAAACATTCTTACAGCGACTGCGCGTGGTTTAACCTGGGGGTGGTTTATAACAGGATGGGGATGTTTGAGAAAGCAATTGAAGCGTATGATTACGTTATTGCCATCAAGGAAGATTTTGCACCAGCGTATTTCAATAAAGCAAATTCGCTGGCGAATCTAAACCATCTTAAAGAGGCCATCACCTGCTACGAGGAAACATTCAAGTATGAAAAACCGGAAGCCATTACTTACTGTTACATCGGGGAATGTTATGAAAAGCTGAAGAACTTTGAAGAGTCGTTGGTGAATTACAATCGTGCGACTACGCTTGACCCCAATCTTGCCGATGCGTGGATAGGGATGGGAATTGTTCTCGACCAGCAGGATAAACTGACGGAAGGCATTCATTATCTTAAGAAAGCTATCCGAATTGACAAGACGAATGCGGATTACTGGTATGTGATAGGCGATGCCTACCAAAAGTTGGGGTTTGCGGAAGAGTCAAAAGAGGCTTATAAAAAAGTGATAGAGATAGATCCTTCCCTTGAAAATATCTGGCTGGACTATTCCAACCTGCTTTACGAAGAAGGAGACAAAGAAGAGGCTGTGGAAGTTCTTGCTCTGGGGATCAAGAACCATCCCGATAATGCTGAACTTTTTTACCGCATGGCCGCACTGTTGCTCTGGTCCGGAAAAAAACAGGACGCTCTTACCTATCTCCAGAACGCCTTACAGTTGGATTATAAAAAACACAAAGAGATATTCAAATTCATTCCTGAATTACGAAAAAACAGAACGGTCCTTGATATGATCAAATCTTACAGAAAAAGATGAACGTTACTCTCACGAACATTCCGACCCGTACAAAAAGGCCGAGAAAGGACGGTATCACCATGGTTATGGATAAAGGACTGAGCCTGCGCCAGGCGGAGGATATGATAGAATCATCCGGAGAATTCATTGACTTTGTAAAACTCGGATTCGGCACATCTGTGATCACAAAAAATCTTGCTGAAAAAATAAGGCTTTACCGGCAGGCAGATATAAAAACGTATTTCGGAGGCACTTTATTTGAGGCGTTCATCGTACGCGGAATGTTCGATGAATATTGCGCTTTCACGGAGAAATTCGGACTTGATTCAGTGGAGGTGTCAGATGGTTCCATTGAGATTAAACATGATAAAAAATGCGAGTACATCAGCAAACTCGCGAAGAAATACACGGTTCTGTCAGAAGTTGGATCGAAAGAGGCAGGCGTAATCATACATCCGGGTATGTGGATAAAAATGATGACCAAGGAATTAGACTCCGGATCATGGAAAGTAATTGCAGAAGCACGTGAAAGCGGAACTGTAGGAATTTACCGCTCCAGCGGACATGCCCACACCTCCCTGGTAAGCAAGATCACCAACAGTGTAAAGCAGGAAAATATTATATGGGAAGCACCCAATAAATCACAGCAAGTGTGGTGGATCAAGCAGCTTGGCGCTAATGTAAATTTGGGAAACATTGCTCCGCAGGAAGCCTTGGCTCTTGAAACACTCAGACTTGGATTACGGGGAGATACTTTTTTCACTTTTCTTCCAAAAGAATTGTCTAAAAAAATATAATTCCACTATGAAAGAAGTTACCGTATCCGAATTAAAAAAAATGATAGACACCGAAGAAGATTTTCAACTCATTGATGTTCGCGAAGAAAATGAAGTGACTATTGCAAGCATTGGCGGACAGTTAATTCCTATGGGAGATGTGATGGATAACCTTGACAAAATATCCAAAGAAAAAAAAGTAGTTGTATACTGCCGCAGCGGAAACCGTTCCGGGGTGATCACACAGGCACTGGAAACACGAGGATTTAAAAATATCCACAACCTGAAGGGCGGAATTCTTGCATGGGCTACTGAAATAGACACTGCGGTTACAAAATACTGATCTTAATGCTGGAATTATTTGAACATATCATCCATCTGGATTTCGAATGGCTTTTTAGCCGGTACGGAACAGCCGTTTATGTAATTCTATTTTTGGTAATCTTCACCGAAACCGGTGTAGTGGTTTTTCCATTCTTACCGGGAGACTCTCTTCTCTTTACTGCCGGGCTATTTGCTCGTTTAGGATATATGGATATAGCTTTCATGGTCTTCCTCCTGTTCATTGCAGCTGTATTAGGCGATAACACGAATTACTGGATAGGCAGAACGCTTGGACTAAAAGTAATGCAGTTGAAATTCAGGAATAAAAAAGTCGTAAAACAGGCATACATGGATAAGACGCATGTCTTTTATGAAAAGTACGGAGTAAAGACCATCATCCTGGCGCGCTTTGTGCCGATCGTACGCACCTTTGCGCCATTTGTTGCGGGTATTGCAGAAATGAAGTATCAAAAGTTTCTTCCTTTCGATATTCTCGGGGGAGCTATCTGGATCTTCAGCCTTACCTTTGCCGGATACTTTCTGGGGGAAATTGAGTGGATCAGAAAAAATATTGAATTAGTTGCTTTAGGTATAATCTTCATTTCTATACTTCCAATCATTGTTGAAGTGATTAAACATAGAATACAGACCCCCACCCCTAAAGGGGAGTAAACCAATTTCCTTTCTCCCTTTGGAGAAGGGGTTAAACACATGCACACCTTTGGTCTCATCGGATATCCCCTCTCCCACTCGTTTTCTAAAAAATATTTCACCGAAAAATTTAAACAGGCAGGTCTATCTGATTGTGAATTCCTGAATTTTCCAATTGAAGATATTGATAGGCTGCCTGATGTGATTAAGGATAATGCCACACTCTGCGGGCTTAGTATCACTATTCCTCACAAGGAAAGGGTGATGGAACTTTTGGATGAAGTAGATGAAGCAGCAAAAAACATTGGAGCCGTCAATTGTATTAGAATCAATCGTGATTCATCAAGTCTTAAACTTACGGGATACAATACGGACATATTTGGATTTGAAGTATCTTTAAAACCACTATTAAAAAATCATCATACCCATGCTCTTATCCTCGGAACCGGAGGCGCAGCAAAAGCAGTTGCATATATTTTAAATATATCTAAAATTAAATTTCGATTTGTTTCAAGAAATAAAAGTAACCTTGCTTATTCTGTCCTGAACCGATCTATTGTGGAGGAATATTCACTGATAATCAATACAACTCCTATGGGAATGTTTCCCAACACAAACACCTGCCCTGATATTCCTTATGAGTTTCTTTCTTCCAAACACCTGCTGTATGACCTTACCTATAACCCCGAAGAAAGCCTCTTCCTGAAAAAAGGAAAAGAAAGAGGAGCGCAAATTAAAAATGGACTAGAGATGCTGCATCTTCAGGCTGAAAAGGCATGGGAGATATGGAC
>SCSP01000268.1 GCA_004297845.1 Bacteroidota bacterium
GGATTAGGGATTTATAACTTGGATTTGTATAATGTGTTTGGAGAAAAAGTGTATGCTGATAAAATCCTGAATCCTGAATCCCAAATTTTTAGTCTTGATTTGCCTGACGGTGTTTATTTCCTGCGGATTTCCGTACCTTTGGAACAGGAAAAAACAGGAAGAGAAACTCTTAATGCAAAGATTGTTATACAAAAATAATAGTTACTGTTCGGGTTCTAAACCCCGACAGCGTTGGGACAAATAAAAATCCCCCGGCAAATTGCCGGGGGATTTTCCTGCTCCCTCTCCTTGGGAGAGGGTTGGGGTGAGGTCTCCTTATTTCATCGTTACGGTATATGTTTTACCATTGATAGTAACCGTTGCAATGTTATCGCATGCTCCGTTGTTGGGAGGTGAAAAGTCAACCTGACGTACCGGTTTTGTACCGGGAGTGAAGTCAAATGTTCCTGTTACAAAATGCTTGGGGCAGGCTATTTTTCTAACTAATTGGCTGGTGATGGTAACATTGAACGGGGTGCCTTTTGCAGAGGTTCCGCTGCACGATCCGGTAACTCCATGTTCGTCATCTATCCAGATGAATGGAGTACTTTCTCCGGCAAGCCATTCGTGGTTGCGTGTTGAGGTCCATGTGATTGTGCCCTGACCGCTGGGTTTAACTATTTGACCGTTTACAGAAACCGACCAGTTCATGTGTCCGGCTGCGTTATGACCGTTATTGGTAACAGTTTTTTGGCCTTTTACCTGGTGATCATCCACAAAGTAGTCGTCCGTAGGACTGGTTGTGATAGTGATGGAAGTCAGAGAATCCCAGTAGTGATAAGGTTCAGGTTTTGAAGCGTTGCTGTAAGTAACGTATATTTTTCCTCTACGGTTGCGTCCGTCATGGCAAAGGCAGTTGGTAGAGCCAAAATCAATAAGAATCGTATTAAGAGCTGTATCATGCGATATGGTAGCGCAATGTGAAAGAATGCCATCACTGCCACCAAGTTTGAAACTACCACTACCGCCACTGGCTGCTTCGTTAGACATTTGTCCCATGTCTTCAAAGGATTTGTCGGCAAGAGCGTTATCCTCTGCACCGCTGGTGTCGTTGTCTTTGTCGTTGTCTTTGCGACAGCTTGTGAGCGAAAAAGAAGCTGCCATTACCAGAATCGCAGCGTTTAAGATTAATTGTTTAGTTTTCATTTTAATTGGTTTTAAATTGATTTTTTGTGTTTTTGTTCCGTTTTCAAGCATATGACGATCCTGAAAGAAGAAAAGTTACAGAGGTTGATATAAATAAGTTCTTCCCTTCGGAATTTAGGATGTGCTGTATTTTCTACTTCTTGAACCAACCGCTATACATCACATAATTATTGGCAATGCGCTCTATCTCACCTTTTTGAAGTTCGGAATTTATATCCTTCACTTTTTTGGCGGGAACTCCTGCATAAACGGAGCCGGGTTCTACTTTTGTATTTTCCAAAACAACTGCTCCGGCTGCAATGATGGAGTTACTTCCTATCACGCAGTTGTCCATTACGATGGCGCCCATGCCTATCAGCACATTATCATGGACGGTGCATCCGTGAACGACCGCATTATGCCCGATCGATACATTGTTTCCAATATGGGTAGGCGATTTCTGGTAGGTACAGTGAATGCAGGCTCCATCCTGTACATTCACTTTATTACCCATTTTTATATAATGTACATCTCCGCGCACTACAGCATTGAACCAAATAGAGCAGTCATCGCCCATCAGTACATCGCCAACTATAGTTGAGTTTTCAGCGAGGTAGCAGTTGTTGCCGAACTTGGGGGAAACTCCTTTGACAGGTTTTATTAAAGCCATAAATCAACGAAAAACGTCCCGATAACTATCCAGGTAGTACGAAAATACGAAAAACCCCCTTGCATTTTTCATCAGCCCTCTTACATTTAATCGTGTCCTCCCTTCCGGCAACACATTGGAAGTTTATTATATGCTTTTGGATCGGCAGTCACCCCGTCTGCATCGTAGCCCACTTTTGAAATGGCAGTTCTGATCTTATCCGGGTTTATTTTTTGAAGATCATATACTACTGTAACTTCTTTTGTTTTGATATCCAGCACAGCATTCTTAATGCCTTTAGTGAAATTGAGTTTGTTCTCAATGCGCTCTTTGCAGTCCTCGCATTGAGCGGATGTTTTGATCTTTACCGTATCGGAAGATGCCATTGCAGAAGAAAATATTCCTGTAAAAACGAGCGCGAAAATTATTTTTATGTTTTTCATTTTTTTTGTATTTTTTTTTCCTGTTGCCAACCGTCACCTTGCATTAAATTATCTTATACCTAAACCCTCCGTAAATAACCCTTCCGTTGATAGGACCCCAGATTATAGTAGCGTCAAAGTTCGTGCCATAGGGGTTTGCAGGATCAATGATAGGATTTTCTATCCGATAATTGAGAAGGTTTTCTCCGCCCAGGTAAAATTCAAACTGCATGAATCGTTTTGTGATCTGCCCCATGAACGTATAATAAGAAGGAGATTTTTCCGCCAGTTGAAATTCAGGATCATTGCCTGAAGTGTTTGGTAAGCGGCTTTGTCCGAACCATTTTGCCGTAAAATTGAATTTCCATTTTTCGCGATTCGTTGCATAGTCAATATTAAACAAAATCCGATCCTTAGGAACAAGTGGTTTGTCCAGTAGTTTTCCTTGGTACGTTGTTTTTACATCGTAATATTTATAAGCCAACTTTATATCCAGTCTTTCAATCGGAGAAATACTGCATTCCGTTTGAAGACTGTTTGAATACGAAATCCCTTTCAGGTTGTAACATTGCACTTTGTCTACATCTTCCATATCCACCACCACCTGGTTTTCAAAATCTGTCCGAAAAAAATCAACATTAAATGTGGCTTCTTTTCCGAATGACTTAAAACAATAGCTGAAAGTCATTCCGTAGTTCCATGCAATTTCCGGTTGGAGGTCTTCAGCAATAATGATCTGCCTCGAACTGGCAAATAAGCTGCTGTTCTCCACAAAAATGTGAGGGGTGCGCATGCCTCTTCCTCCTGATAACCGGAAGGAGCTTTCTTTTGAAGTATTGTATTTCAAATGCAGTCGGGGGTTCACCATCAGACCCAAGTCGTCTAAAAAATCAGTTCGCAATCCGGCAACCATTGATAAATTAGTGTCATTGTTATAGGTGTACTCTACATAACCACCGGGAACTATTTCTTTTTTACTGAGGAGGGAGTCGCCAATAGCGGCTGCGCCATCAAAAAGAACTTCATCGAAATGGTCAAGGACAAAACTCCCTCCGAATTTTATTTTGTGGAATGTATGGTCAAGGATATCTGCCCAAATAGTGTTTACGTACAGACTTTTTTGCTCTCCTTCAAATTTCTTAAGTCCGAAAATCGCCTCCACTTTATGATAACGCTCTGTGGTCATGATTGCGATACTTTTCCATGGTTTGCTTGGAAACAGTAACCCGTTCTTGGTAAAAGTTTCAAACTGTTTAGTGTTAATTTCAATGCCGTAGTGATTGGAGGAGGTGCCGTCTTTTTCACCATGCAACTGCCCTCCTGTTTTATTTTCCATTAAAACACGAAAGCCAAACTGTCCTTCTGCTTTATTTTTAATCCGATAATTCCAGCGATTAAAAAAATTATACTGTTCTGCCATCGGTATGTCCATAAATCCGTCCTTGTTCCTGTCAATGCCATCTCCAAACAAATTATTCCGGCTTGCGTGCCCAAAAGTGAGGGTACTTAAATTATCACTTATTTTTTTTGCATGATGGGCATTCAGTTCAAAACGATTTTCACCGTTTGCGTATCCGTTAATATAAAACCGGTCTGCCTTGTCAGGTTCCAGCATTTCTATCTGTATCTGACCGGTAATGGATTCGTATCCGTTCACCACGGACCCTGTTCCTTTTGTGACAAAAATTGCTTCTACCCAGGGTCCCGGAATGTAGGTGAGCCCGTGCGATGCCGAAAGTCCGCGCACAAAGGGAAGATTCTCGTAAAGTATCTGTGTGTAAATGCCGTCCAGCCCCAGCATCTGAATTTGCTTGGTCCCGGAAACTGCGTCCGTAAAATTTACATCTACCGAAGCATTTCGATCAAAACTTTCAGATAAATTGCAGCAGGCTGCATTGGTGAGTTCTTTCT
>SCSP01000269.1 GCA_004297845.1 Bacteroidota bacterium
GTACCAATGGAACACCGGAAGCACTGCACAGAACCTGACAAATGCCACTCCCGGAAATTACGGAGTGGTTATTACAGATACCAGCGGCTGCAAAAGTGTGCTGATCACTCCTGTAAATCCCGTGCTTCCTCCTATAAAACCAATTTGTTTGGTAACGGTGGATACGCTGACCAATCAGAATATCATTGTTTGGGAAAAACCAGTTAGCTCCTTCATTGCAGGTTTCAATATATACCGCGAATCCTCGCAGCAGGGCA
Organism: Bacteroidota bacterium; assembly: GCA_004297845.1. Lineage (GTDB taxonomy): Bacteria > Bacteroidota > Bacteroidia > Palsa-948 > Palsa-948 > Palsa-948. The sequence goes on from SCSP01000269.1 coordinate 258, forward strand.
TTTACCAGAAGATCGCGTATTCTCAGTATGCGAGCGTGAGCACGTATTATGATACTATTACAGATCCAAGCACAAAGTGGGCTCGCTACCGGATCTCCATGAAAGATATTTGCGGTATTGAAGGTCCTGTAAGCCCGGACCACAAAACAATTCACTTGTCCATTCAATCTTTTACTGCCAATACTACTACCCTTATTTGGGATGCTTATGCAGGTTATTCATTCTCCTATTACAATATTTACCGCAAAACCGGTGTAAATGGGATATGGGTCTTGATCGGTGCGATGCCCTCGAATCTTACCACGTACCTTGACCCAATAGTTCCTCAAACAGGCGATACCATTTACTATCATGTGGATGTTGACCATCCCGGAGGCGATTGCATTGCAACCATCAAAAACCCGGAGCCGATGGCAACAACTGTGAGATCCGGCAAATCAAATTCTAATGAGAGGATTACTAACCCCGCTTCAGTCGCTGAAATTTTTGGGGATGCCTGGATGAGTGTTTATCCGAATCCAAGCAGCGAAACCTTTACGGTATCAAGCAGCAAATATCCCATAGAAAGCATCCGCATTTATAACACGCTTGGAGAAAATGTATTTAGTAAAAATGTAAATTTGAAGAAAACAGAGGTAACAATCCCGGACATTGCAACAGGTATTTATCAGATGCAGATTGTAACAGGTTCAGGAATAGTTAACAGGAAAATTGTGATTTTAAGATAGATACCTGATGTTTGTGTCTATAAATTTGATCAGTCTCCGGATTTTTGGCTGTTCTTTGTGCCCGTGCCAACCTTAGTGACTTTTGTGGTTTCTGTATTTCTTAACTTAACAGCAGAAACCACAAAGGACACAAAGAAAGGAACAGCCCACAAAGGGCACAAGGGAAACTACCAATTTGTTGTACACCCAACTTAATACTCTAAGGCTTCTTCTCACATAAAACATTAAATTTGCCCCAGTAAATAGGGCTGATGAAAAAATTATTTTTTTTATTGTTCTTCATATATAATCTCTTACCTTCTCCTAATGGACAAGGGTATGAAGGTTCCGTGCGCGCTCAAGTGAACAGCAGTACTATTGAGGAAGCATTTAAATCTTTGAAAGACGATCCCTCAAAAGTGGATTCCCTCAACAAACTTTGTCGAGAAATCGAAGACAATGAAAAAGCAATTGTTCTCGGAATACAGGTGATGAAACTTGCCGAAAAACTTGGCTACAAAAGAGGAGTTGCGCATTCACTGAACAATATAGGTGTGGCATTTTATAACCTCGAAAAAGGTAATGAATCACTCGAATATTACCAGAAGGCACTAAAGATACGTGAAGACTTGTTAGAACAAGCGAATCAGAGTAAAAATCCATATGAAATCGAGAAGGCTAAAAAAGATATTTCTGCTTCTTTTAATAATATAGGCAACGCTTACGATAAAATAGGAAATAAAAAAGAGGCTATTAGTTTTCACACACAAGCGCTCAAGATAAAGGAAGAAATAAAAGATACGGTTGGCATGGCAAGATCATATAACAATATTGCCAGTGCTTATATAGATATTCCTGATTACTACAAAGCGATTGATAATGGTTTCATGGCGATAAAACTTTTCGAAGATGTTAAGAATAGGTCGGAGGAGCTTGCTAAAACATTCAATAATGTTGGCAATGCCTATGAACACTTGAAAGAATATGACAAAGCAATGGATTATTATCAGCAGGCACTGGCCATCCAGCAGGAGCTGGGCAATGAGACTGAAATTGCATTGATGCTGAATAACATCGCTAATATTTATGTTTTGCAGGGGGAAGCCTCGAAAGATGATTCCTTACGAAAATCTAACTTCATTACTGCTCTTGAAAAATATTCCAGGGCGCTGGATATTTCAGAAGCAGTAGAGGATAAAGACATGGTTGCTTTGGTAAACAGTAACATCGGAAATATTTACTGGAGCTTGAATGATTTTCCGAAAGCATTAACTTATCTGAATAAATCGCTTGAAACCTACATCCAGATCGACAGCAAAAGCTGGATTGCCAGCGCGTATAATAATCTTTGCAACCATTACCGGCTTCAAAAAAAATTCAGCCAATCAATTAGTTATGGATTAAAAGCCCTTGCTCTTGCAGACAGCATAAAAGATGCGGAACAAATACAAAATGCCTGCGAGTATCTAAGCGGGAATTACTATGATCTGAAGCAATTTGAAAAATCCCTTTTTTATTATAAACGCTATGTAGAAGAAAAAGACAAGTTAATTAATGTGGAAGGTGCAAAAAAATTAGTGCAGGAAGAATCCAGGATGGAGTTTGAAAAGAAAGCACAGTTACTAAAAGCGGAGCAGGACAAACAGAATGTCATTGCAGAAGCAGAAAGCCGGAGACAGAAAGTAATCAGCTGGTCGGCAGGGATCGGGCTGGTGCTGTTCATTATTTTTTCCGGATTTATGTATAACCGGTTCCGGGTTATCCGCAAGAAAAATAAAATTATCGAAGATCAAAAGAGTGAAGTGGATCATAAAAATAAAGCGCTGCAAGGAGCCAATGCGGAGATCGCTCAAAAGAATAAAGACATTACCGACAGCATTCAATATGCTAAACGAATCCAGCGGGCCTTGCTCGCCAGCGATACCCTTCTCAAAAAGAATCTTCCTGAATATTTTGTACTGTACAAACCCAAAGATATTGTGAGCGGTGATTTTTACTGGGCAAGCCTCACCCCCAGCCTCTCTCCAAATGGAGAGGGGAGCAGGTTTCTGCTTTGCACAGCCGATTGTACCGGGCATGGCGTTCCGGGTGCATTTATGAGTTTACTGAACATATCCCTGCTCAATGAGATCAGCCTGCAGCGCAAGATCACCAGCCCCGACCTGATCCTGAATAATGTACGCGAGCAAATTATATCCATCCTGAATCCCGAAGGAACCGAAACAGAAAGTAAAGACGGAATGGATTGCATGCTTTGTTCTTTTGATATTAAAAACAAGCAACTTGAATTTGCCGCTGCCAACAACCCGCTTTGGATATTGAAGAACGGCAGCCCGGAAATTGAGGAGTACAAACCGGATAAACAACCTGTAGGATTTCACAGCATCTATAAGCCTTTCTCACTTCAAACTACAAAATTGGAGAAAGGAGATATTGTTTATTCCTTTACAGATGGATTTGCGGATCAGTTTGGAGGACCCAAAGGAAAAAAATTCAAATACAAACAGCTGGAAGAACTGATACTTGCCAATTCCAAAATGCCGATGCTGGAACAAAGGAATATGTTCGAAAAAGCCTTTGCGAACTGGCAGGGCGAACTGGAACAAGTGGATGATGTATTGGTAATTGGAGTTAGAATATAAAATTAAACGGGATAAAAACTTCAATCAGCAAATAACGTGGCAATTTATTCCACGCGCGGTATAGCATGAAAAAAATAAAACCCAAGCAGATAATCGGCAGAAAGGAACTGGTTGATTTCCCGGAGCTGGGGATTACAGGCATCTATGCTAAAATTGATACGGGCGCTTATTCCAATACCTTACATTGTCACGATATTCATTTGAAAGACAAAACTCTTTCATTCAAAGTGCTTGATCCCAAACACCCTGTTTTCAGCAGTAAAGAGCAAAGTTTCAGCGAGTTTTTTCGCAAAAAGATAAAAAATTCTTTCGGGGAAATTGAAGAAAGATACATGATAAAAACCAAAATTAAAATCGCGGGCAGACTGATAAAATCAATAATTTCGCTTACCGACAGGGGAAAGATGAGGTATCCCGTGCTCATCGGTCGCAGATTATTAAAAAACAAATTTGTAGTTGACGTTTCTATTAAAAACTGATTAAATATAAATTTTTCCTGCATACTAATTAACCAATCTGTTGCGAATGTTACCAATAAATGCAAAGCACACTAGATTAGTAATATTCGTAACGGATTCGTTTATTGGTAACCAGCGATTAACATTAACAATTAACGATAAACTTTTTTGTGTTTAAAAAGATATTAATAGCAAACAGAGGGGAGATCGCTCTCCGCATCATCCGTTCCTGCAAGGAAATGGGCATTAAAACAGTTGCTGTTTATTCCACAGCCGACAAAGAATCCCTGCACGTACGCTTTGCCGATGAAGCCGTTTGCATCGGTCCTCCGGCAAGCAAAGATTCGTATCTGAACATTCCCAACATCATTGCCGCTGCGGAGATCACCAATGCGGATGGGATTCATCCCGGCTACGGCTTTCTTTCGGAAAGGTCCAAGTTCGCGCAAATATGCGGGGAACACGAAATAAAATTCATCGGTCCAACTCCCGAAATGATGGATGCCATGGGCGATAAGATTTCTGCTAAAGCGACCGCTAAAAATGCCGGAGTACCCTGCGTTCCCGGCTCTGAGGGACTTTTGGAAGATGTGGAAGATGCAAAACGAAATGCAAAAAAGATCGGGTATCCTGTCCTGATGAAAGCAACAGCCGGAGGCGGTGGAAAAGGAATGCGCATTGTTTGGGAAGAAAAAGAAATCGAACATGCATGGGAATCTGCCCGCAAAGAAGCGCTCGCCTCCTTCGGGAATGACGGCATGTACATGGAAAAGTTCATTGAAGAGCCGAGGCATATAGAAATACAAATAGCCGGTGATCAATACGGAAAAGCATGTCACCTTTCGGAGCGTGATTGTTCCATTCAGAGGAGGCATCAGAAATTAGTGGAAGAAACTCCTTCCCCATTTATGACCGATGGGCTGAGAAATTCCATGGGAGATGCGGCCATCAAGCTTGCCAACGCGATCAAGTATGAAGGTGTGGGAACCATAGAATTTTTAGTTGACAAACACCGAAAATTTTATTTTATGGAGATGAACACCCGTATCCAGGTAGAACATCCTATCACAGAGGAAGTGATAGACTACGATCTTATTCGCGAACAGATCCAGATTGCTGCCGGGGTACCTATTTCAGGAAAAAATTATTTTCCTCAAATGCATGCGATAGAGTGCCGGGTAAATGCAGAAGATCCTTATAATGATTTTCGTCCTTGTCCCGGAAAAATTACTTCACTGCACAAGCCGGGAGGACACGGAGTGCGGGTGGATACACACATTTACGCAGGATATACTATCCCTCCATTCTATGATTCCATGATCGCTAAACTGATCACCGTTGCCAGGACACGTGAAGAAGCCATCACTAAAATGACCCGTGCATTGGGCGAATTTATCATTGAAGGAGTGAAAACCACCATCCCCTTCCATGTAAAACTGATGGAGAACGAGGATTTCAGAAAAGGAAACTACACCACAAAGTTTTTAGAGACGCACAGGCTCCTTTAAAGCGGCAACAGGCAGTGGCAGCAGCAGGCAACAGCAAAATGCGCATTACTTTCTCCTCCCAAAATGTATCTTTTTCATTGAAGAAAAAAAGCGCTGTTAAAAAAATATTGCTTTCCGTTATTAAAAAAGAAAAAAAGAAAACCGGAAACATCAGTTTCACCTTCTGCAATGATCCCTTTCTTCTGGCTCTCAACAAAAAATTCCTGAAACACCATACGCTTACGGATATTATCACGTTTGATTATTCGTCTCCCGCCACCCACCCCTCGTCCCTCGCAGCAGAAATATTCATCAGCATCTCCCGCGTAAAAGAAAATGCAAAAAAATTTAAAATTTCATTCGAAAATGAGCTGCACCGCATAATGATACACGGCATATTGCATTTATGCGGATACTCCGATAAAACAGGAGCTAAGAAAAAAGAAATGAGGAAGATGGAAGATTATTATCTGAACTGCTTCGAATAATCATCAAATTTAAAGTTGTACCCCGAGTCGGAATCGAACCGACAAATCCGAAGATACACGATTTTGAGTCGTGCGCGTCTACCAGTTCCGCCATCGGGGCAAATGAATTTTTTCAGTTGCGAATATAATACTTATTAAGGGTACAAAATCCGACACAAGATTGTTTACTTTTTATTTAACCGGAAACTTTTGAGAATCTGTTCGAATACATTTTCAACCTGCATATTATTCATGCCCATTTCTTTGAAGATTGCTTTGTCCGGCAGATCATCGGCTATGGCGTCAGCAAAAGACTGTAAATGTTTTTTAATATTTTCTGGTAATTTAAATACATCCTTGTCAGCAAGCGTTACAGCGAGACGAAATACATCCGCCTTATGTTTGCGTAGTTGTTTGGAATCTTCCTTGCTTCCCTTGGCAATGCGTTCAGTTATTTCAAGCCATGCTTTCGCTTTCATACAAATCAGGGCTTCGGTATTGGAACGGTGCAGACCGTTTTCCAGTATGCTGTGTTCCAGCATATACTTGTAGTAATCATCTTGCAACAAAATAGCCGAAAGGCTGGATAAGTCATCATCTACCGGTATTGGTGTAAGACGCGCGCCTTCTTCCAGATCAATCAAACCGGGTTTTCGTGAAAACAACTCTATTTGAAAAGGAAACTCCGTGTTTGCCGGTTTCATAAAACGGTAATACTTCCGCTCTTCAGCGCTTTTTTCCCTGCGTTCGTAATTCCCATCCTGAATAAACTTCCAGAATTGTTTTACGAATTCTTTGCTAATAGCTTCAACTACGAGGATAATATCGATATCCTTAGTAGCTCTGGGCGTAAAACCTGCTTCTCCAATTATCATATCACAGGCAGTACCTCCAATAATTACATAATTGCCGGGGTACTCTTTAAAATATTCTTTGAATTTATCTAGGCCTCTTACCATATATATTTTTCAAGTATTTTGTCCAATGCCATTTCAATTCGTGCGTCACGAACTTCTTTTAAGTTTAAGTACAAAGATAGCGGATCAACCACTGCTCTGTCGTTTGGCATTTCACCCACCAAAGTTAACGGATTATATTTCCATACTTCCAGACAGTATTTTCCTTCGTAATCGTTGGCATTTACCAGCGCATTATTTTTTTGAAGCTTATAAAATGCGGTTTTATCTATGGCATAATATTCCTGCGTACTTGGGTTCATATCGCTGTATTCAGGTAAAGCAGATTCATTGCTGTGTAGCATAAAAACCTTCTTTGGTTTTTCGTCTACATATATTTTTTTCAAAACAGGATTTACCATCAACGGTAAAGCAGCGTTCCATAATTCATTCCTTTCGTAATTAAAACGTACAAATTTTTCTTTGGTGCCTTCTGCTTTGCACAACCCATGTTGCTTCAAATTGTCAATGGCTTTTGTAATTGCCATTTGTGTGTAGTTGAATTTTTTGGCAAGCTCTTTAAAACTATGTTCTTCGATTTTCCTTTTCTCATTGCGGTGCAGGATATGATACAACACGATAAACTGTGCAGAAGGCAACAGGTGAGTTATACGGTGTTTGTTTTTTGTGTTGCTGAAATTCTCCCTTAAATCAATCAGTAAATCGGGTAAGTACATTTGTTTCCCCGGTACAATAAAGTTGATGCCGTGTTCTATCAACCGTTTCCGAGTAATAGCTGTCATGTCTGCTGCCACCAACACCACATTCTTATTAAATGCTTTTTTTATTTGTTCAAATTGTTTTGTTGTCTGTAGAATACTCAAATGCTCATTGTCTTTTGCTTCAGCAAGTATCAGATTGTTATTATGCAGAATTGCATAATCAAGCTTGTATGCTTCCTTAATAAACATCGGCAAGTTCCCCAATCCACTTTTAGAGATAGGTGCCGGGTGAATATCCGTTCCCAAAGTTTCATGTATGTAATTCTCTAATTGCCTCATCTGTTTATTATAATAAACCTATTATACAGTAGTATACCTATCAAGTTTATTATACAAATATAGGTTTATTATAACATTTGACCTACTATTTAGCCATTTATTTTAATGACCGCATTAGGGCTGAAATTTTGATGCTCACCGTACTTCACATACCCCAATTGATTGGTAATCAACTGGGTTTTGCCGATGGTGAATTGGGGTGTATTATGGTGGTGATGCCCGTAAATCCAGTAATCCGGGCCTTGTGTCTCAATTAAATCAAACAATTCAACGGCAAAGGCCTCATTCAATGCATCTGCCTTATACTTTTCCGGGTAGTTCATAAAAGTAGGCACATGATGAGTTGCCACTACTGTTTTACCGGCATGCAGTTGTTTCAATTCCTTCTGAATAAAGCTGAGGCAATCCTCGTGGAGTTGATTGAAATGCGCAGGAGAAAAAGGACCATCCTTATATTTTATCACCTGAAAATCAGACAAGTTTTGCTGCACATTCCATTGATTGGCAGGACTTATTTTCGACCAAAGCGTTGAAAGAAGTAAGCGAACGTTTTCCTGCTGCACAGAAATATTATTGACAAGAAAAACATTGCTTCGGATTTTCTCATTCAGCACCCCGGATTTAGTTGCCGCATCAAAATAATAGTACTCATGATTGCCCGGCACCCAATAAGTAACCTTAAAATGATCCGACACATAGTTGAAAAAATCAGCATGCTTATCCATTATGGCAAACGGAACAATATCACCGGCCAGCAATAAAATCTCAACTGCCTTCTGCAAAGGATTTGATTTGAGAAATTCCTTGTTCTGAGGAAATTCCAAATGCAAATCGGAAGCGTATTGTATCAACATTTGATCGTGAAGATAAGAGTATCTTTAATTCCCTATATGGCTGATGTCCATTAGTGATAAATAATAAATTTTCCCGCTCCTTTTCTTCCATCAATCCAACCCGATTATTCTGTGTAGATATCAGTATATTTGTTGTAGCGTAAAAAAATACCCTCCAAAAGACAGCGCCACTGATATGGAGACGCATACTTGTTGAAAAAAAAGCCCGCGGAAAACAGATTTAGACGGATATTGCCTTTTGGCGGACCACCTCCGCGAACGGGCGGTTTTCTATTTTACTTTCTAACCAGCTGATGTAGTCAAAATATTCAAAAGCGTTTTTTTCGTACTCATCTTTTGTAAGAAGCAATAGTTTATTTTTTAGTTTCTGAAATGTATGTGCCCGTTCTTGTTGTGTGTTGGTTTTTGGAAATTCATTGCGGAAAAAAATAATAATGATAGTTTCAAATTTATACAGTTGCTCTTTTTTCTTCAGGTAGCGGTAAAGGGATTGGATAAGGGGAATAAGTAAATCCATATTGCCGGCTTCATAATGAACAATAATATAGAATAAACGGAGAAAGCTCTCAAGATCATGAGAGATGTTTAGTGAAATTTCATTCCTTATTCGGTTAAGCCAGTGGATGCAGTTTTTATATTGCCGGGCTCCAAAATAAAACATGGCAATATTTTGAAACAAAAATGCTTTTTCAAAATCACCCATAAATTGTTTGTATTCGTCAAACTGTTTTTTAATTTCAAGGATGGGGGATACAGCGTTCGAAAACTGTCCCGTAATATTATAGTAATTAAGGCGGTTGATGGCGGCATAATAAAAAATCTTTGCCTTCTCGTGAGATGATTTTGCCAATGGAGCCAGCGATTCGAGTTCGTTGAGATAGAATGGCATCTCATTATACTTTTTATTCTGTGTGCAGGCATCAAGCACATTATTCAGATACGCAACAAATACAGATACGGAACGTCTGATTCTCTCGGGATGTTTTTTAAAAAGGGTGATAATATTTTTGCTGGAATGGTAAAGCCCCCTTCTGTCATCAATAATTCTGAAATAAACAACATGTGCATCATGAAAATAAAGTTTTGCTTGAAATGTTTTTGCCATAGCTATATCGGTTAAAAACCGGCTGTGCATCATCTTTTTAATTTGCCCGAAGTGCTTTTTGTTTCGTACAGGGCCATACAACTGATAATGAACGACTAAGCGGAAGTAATTGTTGCTGTAAAAATTTTTGTTTTTCAGTAGAGATATCTCCTCCGCTTCTTCACGAAGGATATTTTGAATCCATGATACGTCTATATTTTTTAAGGCAAGTTTCAATTCCCAATAGTGGAATATTTCCATCAGGGCATGATGCATTTCATGCTCACGGGCAATTTTTTTTGCTTTCTTAATATATTTTTGAGATTGTTTACTCAATCCTTTTTCAAACAGGATTTCGGCATTGCGTATTAGATCCTTCACTTCCGAGTGAGTGCTGTGGTGGTACGAACGCAAGGATTTCAGAATTTGGCTGCAGAGGTAATTTTTTGCAACAGCAAATTGGTTCATAAACTTTTCATGCCTGAATTGTTTTTTTAATTTTTCCTCGTCATAGTATTCCTGCCCGCCACCATTTCTCTTTTTTGATGATTGGCGCGTTTGTTTTGCAATGGCTTCAAAAAGCAGCATGTATTTGTTTTTTTCACCGCGCACATGTAACGCAGTATACCTTCTGAAATATTTTTTTTCCTGCGGGGTAAGCGATTGTATGAGTTCAAAAAGGTCTGTTGTTGTATGCATGATACCTAAGGATTATACACATATCGAAGGTACTTATTATTGCATAGCAGTCGAACAACCTCATAATGGATTTGAAATTAACAGGACTTACGCAAAACCTTTAAATTGTTGAAAATTATAAATGCTAATCAGCGAAATTTACTTAAAAACTGGCTTTCGTGATATTTCCTGCGTAAGTCCTGATTAACTTAAAAATTCAATATTTAAACGAATTTTTAAACTATTCGTGTTTTTATAGAAAATAGCTGCCTTTATTTGTTTGTATGCCAGTATTTCTAAGTATCTGTCTTTTTTGACTTGTTTTAATCCCGGCTCCTCATTACCTTTGATAATGCAAAACATAAAAACACTTGCAAACTAAAATGTATATAAAAACAAAAAACAACAACAATAAACCAACAAGTAATATGAAAAACAAATTCACCAACCGCATGCCGCAGATATGTGTCATGCTTTTTTTCTTCCTTCCATCTCTTTTCGGTTTCCTTCCCTTAGGGGACTGTGATGGCGGGGCTTTGCTTGCACAAGGACCAGGCACATGGACACAAAAAGCAGATATTCCTGGCGGTTGGCCTTGGCCAGGAACAAAAGCAACTGTTGGTTTTTCCATCGGCACAAAAGGGTATGTAGGAACAGGGTATTACCTTGATGGCATGGGTATGTCTAACAATTCTGCTGATTTTTGGGAATGGGATCAGGCGACTAATGTATGGACACAGAAAGCCAACTTTGGAGGAGGACTCAGGGCTAATGCCATAGGATTTTCAATTGGCAACAAAGGATATATTGGAACCGGATTACCCAGTTGGTTGGGTACTGCTATTCCTAAAAATGATTTTTGGGAGTGGGATCAAGCCACAAATACATGGGTGCAAAAAGCAAATTTACCCGTTGGAAGAAGTAAGGCGATAGGATTTTCCATTGGCAGTAAAGGATATATTGGAATGGGATTAGATGGCTCTTACATTGCTCAAAATGATCTTTGGGAATGGGATCAGGCAACGGATACATGGACGAAGAAAGCGAATTTCCCGGGAACGGCAAGGTTCAATGCGGTGGGTTTTTCCATTGGCACAAAGGGATATGTGGGAACTGGAGCGAAGACAGCTACCAATACTTCCCCATCACATGGTGCTGCTGGACTTATGAATGATTTTTGGGAATGGGATCAGACAACGGATATCTGGACACAGAAAGCAAATTTTGGCGGACAGGTAAGACATGCGGCTGTGGGTTTTTCCATTAGCGGCAAAGGATATATCGGGACTGGACTTGATGTCAATGATTACGAAGTAAGTGATTTTTGGGAATGGGATCAGGCGGCAAATGCTTGGACAGTGAAAGCCTACTATCCGGGAATTTCTCCAAGCGAACTTTTTGGTTTTTCTATCGGCTGTTACGGATATACAGGAGGAGGGATGAAATTTATAACGATGAGTTTTTTTGAATACGCGCCCGATCCCCTGCCGGCCAACTGCTGTGTTCTTGTAGCGGGCATTTCAAATCCGGGTACTGTTTGTATAGGAACTAACGCTTCTATTTCCGCTTCGGGTGGCACCAATTATTCCTGGAGCACAGGCGCTACTTCTGCCACTATAACAGTCAATCAAAGTGTTACTACTGCTTATACGGTAATAGTGTCGGATGCTAATGGGTGCAGTGATATAGTCAGT
>SCSP01000270.1 GCA_004297845.1 Bacteroidota bacterium
CATCAAGATTCATGATGGATCCATCGCTCCAGAAATGATATTGGTTTCCGGAGGCGTCAAACAGGTCGGTTTTGGACAGGTATTCGAAGTACTCAAAGCCCGTTAGAACAAATGGATCCACTTTTCTTTTTTTTGGGAGGAAATTGTCAAAATTATAGGAGAGATGCAACCCGCCAGATCGAATACTGGATTCGAAATTTACATTGCGGGCGCTGTTCTCGCTTCCACCAAGGTCGCCAAACAAGGCTCTTGCGCTGAAAAGGAGAGATCGGGACAGATGTTCTGAAACGGATAGATTATACCCTACGCGGCTTATTGATGGGATTGATTTATTGTCACGCACATCTCCATAAAAGGTTAATATTCCCGGACCGATCCCGACAACCGGGTTCATCAGCTTGGGATTGAAATATCCGGAAGAATCAGGATCCTGAGGTGGATTTTCGGATGGAAATGGTTTAGGCAGGGGATAATAGGGCGTATCTGCCGGTGCGGTAGTATCCTGAGCGAAAGAAAAAAGAGAGATAAAAAACAATAATATAATTAAGTGTTGCTTCATTACTTCAAAGATAATAAATTACAGCCCCCCTTCGGGGATAACCGCAGTTTCGGTGCAACTCAAAGGAGGAACCTTGCTTATCGAATCCATTGCTGATTAGAAACCATCAACGCTTCCTGAACCGTAATTCTTTTACCGCTATTGTATGCAGTTACGAATGGATTTTCCACCCCTTTGGACCTAACAGATTCTCTGTAATCGCGAGCGTCCTTATATTGGTCATATTTTCCTACAATATATTTTTTCCATCCTTCGTGAAATTCCATGCTTACCTTTTTGCCGATAGCAAACTTGCTTTCAAAATAGGATGTTCCACGCTGCATTTTAGAAAGCGCACATATCTGAATTTTATAGGCAATTTTATCTTCAGGAGTTGGAACAGAGGTTGTTGTGTTGGTAACAGTTGCATTTGTATTATTCGGTTCTGCAGCAGCGGTTGTGTTCGGTGGTTCAGTTGCAGTGGTTGTTGCCGTAACAGTTTTAGCTTTCACGGAAATAGTCGTTGCTGCGATCTCCGTTTTTTTAGGATCGTCATTTTCCACGTAAGAGAAAGACCCTGTGATGGTCATGTCGCCTGATGTATTTTCTGAAGCGGACACCCTGTATGATATCTTCACTTCTTCATCGGCAGGGAGATTGTCCCATATGATTTTTACTTTCTGATCGATGAATGAAAAAGTACCGCCTTTGTTATCGAGCGACAGCGCAGTTAATCCTGCAGGTAATATCTCTTGTATACGCGCAAATCCTTTCATGCCGTCTTTCTTTACATTTATTTCAACGGTGAATTCCATTCCTGCTTCCGGGCTGCCCACGATGGTCCTGCTTGCTGTTACCGGGTAAGTAGTCTTTGCTTCTGTTGTTGTCGGAGTTGTAGTCTCCGGTTTTGTGGTAGTTACAGCGGTTGTCTCAGGCTGAGTGGTAGTAACCACAGTAGTTTCAGGTTGTGAAACGGTGGTAGCGGTTGTTTCAGGCTGTTGTGTAGTGGTTACCGCAATTATTTCCGGCTGAGTAATTGTAGTTGCAGTAGTTTCAGGCTGCGTTGTAATGACGGCAGTCGTTTCCGGCTGGGTGACCGTGGTTGCTAAAACCTCTCCTCCTATTATTATACTGGTCCCGGGAACTAAAAAGGTTTGTTTTTCATTATTAAGGACATAAGAAAATTTTCCTCCCAGATTTACTGTTCCGTTAGGAGCATCGGCATTAACGGTTATTTTATACGATACGGTGAATTCCTGGTCGGCAGGAAGGGATATCCATGTGAACTTTATTACATTGTCTTCGGTCAGGTATTTAAACTCAGCGCCTTTTGCCTCAGTAACAACGGCACCGGAAAAACCTATAGGTAGTTCCTGCTTCATGTGTCCGACTCCTGCGATTGATCCTTTGTTAATGGTTAGTGAGACCGTGATCTCCTCACCTTGTTTCACTTTGGAAGGCACTTCCATCTTTACTGTAATGTCTCCGGCAAAAAACACACGTGCGACAATGATGGCGAGCATGTTCAACAGGAGGATAGCGTATTTAATCATAGGGATTGTTTTAAATTTCAGTTTTTGTTATATGCAACCGGGTCCAATAATTGAACCCATCGATTACAAACAATTAAGTGTTTGTAATACGTTGAGGGCAAAACTATTTCAAAATCAAGCTAATAAGAAATCACGAGTTTTCAACTTACAAACACGCTTCTGTTAATAAGGCTGAACTCTTTCAGCCGGTTTTCATAGCTAAAAACAGCGGTTGTAGATGAATAGGAGAGAATGCCCTCAAAAAAATAATTTATAAAAAAAAGAAGAAAGGGGATATGGAACTACTGTTCGAAGAAGAAATCAATCAGGCGGTTAACCTGTTCCACTGAAAAAATGATGGAGCCATCAAAGAAAGCGTCTATTGTTTTTGCGATCTCATCGGAAGAGATAAACCCGTCTTTATTCCAATCAGCAACCCGAAGGTCGTAGGGAATAGGATTATTGGTTTTCCCAACCGTCACGTATTTACGGTCCTCTATCTGCATTTCCTCCACTTGCTTCATAAACTCAGCGCTTGGTTTTTTATTAAAATCATCGCTGAGAGCATCTTTTCTGGACGATGCATTTGTATTGTTTTGCTTGTTTATTTCCTTCATCCGCGCTTTGGTAAGTTCCATTCCATCTGCATCCACTGTTACACCTGTTTTGGAATTTTTTTCTTTGTCCATGTAATCGGCAACACCGTCTGCATCTACGTCAATAGGGCAGCCTTTAGCATCTACTTTCGCTACTTTGGGGGTTCCAGGGCAGCCATCAGCTGCATCGAGAATACCGTCTTGATCGCTGTCTGTCTTATCCATTTCTGCAAATAGTTGAGATGCCTCTTCTCTGTCCTTTTTTGATAGTGCGAAAATATGCCAGGTGAGCGATACAGATGAAAAGAGATAGGCATCCATACCAGGTGCTTTGCGGTTGTCTAAATAATCAGAAGATGAGATGTTATAGGTGAGCCCGAGGTTCCCGTCAAGCCGGGAGGTCATTTTCATTTTTATTCCTGCAGAAAGAGGGAGAGCCAGTGTGCTGCGGCTATAATTGGAGGAACTGTCGGTCAGTTTTGTTTCGTATACATAATCTCTGTCAATATTTTTGGCGTAAAAATAATTGAATCCTGTCTCAGGGAGGTCGCGAATGCTGCCGTCTTTCCAGTAGTGATATGCATTTCCGTTCTTGTCAAGCAGGTCCCCGTGCGGGTCAAAAAGAAGGAACGAAACCCCGGTAGAAACAAAAGGAATGATGGGAGGTGCATTTTTGCCATTTATAAGGAAGGTGCCGGAAAATCCAAACTGAGTGATGGGTGACTCAAAATTCAGTTTAGGAAGGTTGTCGGAGGCTTTTTCATCGCGTGCTATTTTCCCTTTCATAAGATTAAGAGATAGAGAAAAACTCTTATTGAAATATTTTTCAATGGAAAAGGAAAACCCGCTGCGGATATAACTGTAAGCGCCTACAAGCGAGCCTTTACCCACATCTCCGTGAAAGGTAAGAACTCCGTACCCGGAGGAAAAGGCGATGATCTCTTTTTCTCTGCCCTTTTCATTTTGGGAAAAAACTTGCCCCAACCCTAAAGGGAGAACAAGCAAAGAAGCCAACATTGATCTGAAGGAGAAGGGGCAAATAGCCCCCTTTAGGGCGGGGGGCATAGTATTATTGCTCAAAGAAAAATTCGATCAGCGAGTGAATTTTTTCCACCGTGTAGTCATTGGTTCCGTCAAAAAAACCGTCAAGTATGGCAGTGATCTCTGAGGAGGAAATAACCCCGTCCTTATTGATGTCAGCACTGAGGAACAAAGGAGGGATATTGGAACCTTTTCCTTTCGATGCATGGTTCTTTTTTATATCACTGTCAACTTGTTTAAGAGATTCCGAAGAAGGGGCACGCATGAATGTGTTCACCCTTCCTTGTGTCAAAGAATCTTGCATTGCCTTTTCAAAGATCATGGCATCGGTAATGGTTTTTCCGTATTCATCAACCAAGGAGCCTTTTTTAGTGCTTGCTTCTTTGTCTAAATAATCCGGAATACCGTCTTCATCCGAATCAAGCGGGCATCCTTTGGAGTCAATTTTCACACCTTTCGGAGTGCCCGGACACTTATCCGAGTCATCATTCACTTTATCTCCGTCCAGATCGAGTTGATCAATAGCTGCAAAGTCAATAGTTGATTTATTTGCATTTGGGTCTTTGATTTCTTTGATGATATTGTAGGTAGCCGAGAAATAAGAATACAGGTATTTATCTTTCCCGCTTCCCTTAAGCGCGTCAATGCCGTCAGAAAAGCTCATGTGATAGGTAATGCCAAGATTGGCTTCCAGCCTTTTGCTGAGTTTCATTTTCAGTCCAATTCCTACGGGGAGTATCATGGCGCTTTTTGCGGCACTGTCAATAGGCGTTTCGTAAATATAATCCCTGGTTATATGTTTGGAAATAAGCACATTTGCAGGGAGTTCCGGAAAATTACGAATACTGCCGTCCTTCCAGTAATAATAAAGTGAATCTCCGCTGTATTTTCTGTCGGCATTGGTTTTCAGCATTGCGTAGGAAAATCCGGTGGTTGCGTATGGAACCAGAGGAATGCCTTTGTTGTTTTGCAGGTAAAAGGTGAAGTTCAAACCAAGCTGAGTAACCTTGCTCTCGAAATTATTATTTCGTGTTACGATCACAGAACGTTCGCCCATGGCGAGCTTTCCGAACAGGAGATTGAAGGAGGCGCCCAACCTATCTTTCGCGAATCGCTTTTCTGCGTTTAAGTAATATCCTCCCCGTATAAAAGTATAAGCGCTTACATTTTCTCCCTTTCCTATATCGCCATTGAAAGTCAGAATACCGCCTCCTGCTGTAATTGATGCAACGCTTGTGTAGGGTACCTCTTGTGAAAAAGATTTTTCGGCAATGATCAATAAAAAGAAGAAGGATAGGATTAGTCTATTTTTCATTTCACAGATAGTCCATGAATTTTTCAAACACCTTTAATCAACCGGACAAAGATAGAACAAAAATTACGTTAATTGACAAAACTAAGAAGGAGAGGAAACTGAGTTTACTATACTGCAAGCCACCACTCCGGCTGTTTCAACACGCAGGCGTGAATTTCCGAGACTGACCGGTACAAATCCATTTTGAACCGCCAACGCTACTTCTTCATTTGTAAAACCGCCTTCCGGGCCAATGGCTATAAGAATTTTGGATTCAGGAGTGGGGAGTATGGATTTTGAAAGAAGTTTTCCCTGCGGGTTTTGAGGAGGGAATGTTGCCCCGGATAATTCAGGGATGTGTCCGATAAATTTTT
>SCSP01000271.1 GCA_004297845.1 Bacteroidota bacterium
TGTAGCAGTAAATTTGAACCAGCGGTTGTACAAAGGAACTCCGCCTGTAGTGTTCCAGCACGAACCCGCATTCTTGTCGCTCGTTCCGCCTGTGGTGGTATATGCCGCATCGGCAGAGCAACTGTTGATGATACCGGTAACCGTTACGGCTCCCTGATAATAATCATAATCCACCGCATCGCTTAAACACAGCGTGAATGTGCCCTGGTACCCGGAAGATTGTGCATCAACTGATATATAATAAACATTTCCCGTGGTGAGGGTGACAGCGCCCAGGGTGACATCGTCTCCGTTACTTGTATAACGGTTGCACGTTACTGCGGTTGTTCCGTCTGATTGCCACAGGGCAAGCTGTGTGCGCGTTTGTGTTCCTTTGGCGCCTCCTATATCAATCGTTATATTGATTTGACCTGAGACCGATGCGGTGAACTTAAACCATACATTATAAACAGGAACTCCTCCGGTAGTGTTCCAGCAGGCGCCAGCGTTCAGGTCGCTGGTACCGCCTGTCGTAGTGTAAGCCGCATTGGCCGAACATCCGTTGATAATACCTGTTACATCAACAGCGCTCGCATAATTATTGTTTGCAGGTTGAGCAAACAACTGGGGAGTGAATAAAAAACCGAGTGAAATATTTAAAACAAGATGTTTTAATTTATGCATACAATATTTGCTGTAAAGGTTTGCTGTAAAGGTAAATCATTCCTACCCCAATTCATCAACATTCCACAAGGATTTCGACAAATGGCATAAATTGATCGATGAGTCCGGTTGGTTTAACGACAGAATAATTTACAAAGGAATATTCCCATGCTTCTTCTTCGGCAGTTTGTCCACTTTGTTCTCCAGCATTTTGAAAGCGGAAATTAATTTTTCGCGCGTGTCTTCGGGTTTTATCACTTCATCCACATATCCTCTTTCTGCTGCGCGGTAAGGATTCGCAAAATGCTCGATGTATTCTTCTTCTTTTTTCTTCAGGTTTTTTTCTCCTTTAAAAATAATTTCCACAGCGCCTTTTGCGCCCATCACCGCAATTTCTGCGCTGGGCCAGGCGTAATTCATATCCGCACCGATATGTTTGGAGTTCATCACATCGTAAGCGCCACCGTAGGCTTTGCGTGTAATCACCGTAACTCTGGGAACAGTTGCTTCACAGAAAGCATACAAAAGTTTTGCTCCGTTGGTGATGATGCCGTTCCACTCCTGATCGGTGCCGGGCAAAAATCCGGGTACATCTTCAAAGACGAGCAGGGGAATATTGAACGAATCGCAGAAGCGCACAAAGCGTGCGGCTTTCTGGGAAGAATGAATATCCAAAACTCCCGCGAGAAACGCAGGCTGATTTGCAACAATACCTATGCTTCTTCCTGCCATTCGGGCAAAGCCCACTACCATATTCTCTGCAAAGTTTTTATGCACTTCAAAAAACGAATCCGTGTCCACCGTTCCGTTTATCACCTCCCGCATATCGTAAGGCTGATTCGGATTCTCAGGAATGATAGCAGCAAGTATTTTAGAATCAGGTGCGATAAAATCTGAAACAAACGGAGGTTCCTCTTCGCAGTTCTGCGGAACGTAGCTTAATAATTTTTTTATGTTGCTGATGCACTCCGGTCCGTTCGCACAGGAGAAATGCGCTACGCCTGATTTTGCAGAATGTACGAACGCGCCACCGAGTTCTTCGCTCGTTACCTCTTCGTGGGTAACTGTTTTCACCACGTTAGGTCCGGTTACAAACATGTAGGAAGTATTTTCCACCATTAAAATAAAATCTGTAATAGCCGGGGAGTACACCGCTCCGCCTGCGCAAGGTCCCATTACTGCAGAAATCTGGGGGATTACTCCCGATGCGCGCGTATTGCGGTAAAAAATATCCGCGTATCCTCCGAGCGAAACAACGCCTTCCTGAATTCTTGCTCCTCCGCTATCGTTCAATCCGATCACCGGAGCTCCATTCTGCATGGCCAGATCCATGATGCGGCAGATTTTTTCTGCGTGCGCTTCGGAAAGCGATCCGCCAAAGACGGTAAAGTCCTGTGCGAAAACGTAAATTAACCTTCCATTTACTGTTCCGTAGCCGGTTACCACTCCATCGCCCAGGTATTTTTCTTTCTCCAAACCAAATTCTGTGGAACGATGCGTAACAAACATCCCAATCTCTTCAAAACTTCCTTCGTCCATTAAGAAATGAACTCTTTCACGAGCCGTGAGCTTGCCCTTTTTATGCTGGCTTTCAATGCGCTTTTCACCACCGCCCAGATGGGCTTCTTTAATCTTATCTTCGAGTTGTTCGAGTTTCTTTTTCACGAAATATTATTTGAAGAAATTCCGCCTCCTGCGAGGAGCAAACCTACGATTTTTTACACCT
>SCSP01000272.1 GCA_004297845.1 Bacteroidota bacterium
ACTGTGTAATCAGTGCTATCAACGACAACAATTCCATTGATATATCAGCCAGGATTGAGAAAGTGAATGATACGGAGACAAAGCTCACTGTGGCATTTAACCTGGGAGGCGCGTTCCTGAGTTCGTCCATGAATAAAGATAAATTCAACGAGGCAAAAAAGATCGTGAATGAGTTTGCCATTAAAACAACCAAAGATGCCATTACCGGCATGCGAAAAGCGGAGGAAAAGAAACTTGGAAATATGCAAGACGAGCAGCGCGACCTGGAGAAAAAACAGGAGAAACTTGCTTCAAGTATTGAAGACAACAAGCAAAAAATCGAGGACTACAAACAGAAAATAAAAGAAGCCGAAGAAAACACCGCTAAGAACAAAACCGACCAGGAAAAAAAGAAACAGGAAATTTCGGCTCAGACAAAAGCGGTGGAAGCGGTAGCTGCGAAGGAGAAGGCGGTGGAATAAACACCCCTCTCTAACTCTCCCCAAAGGGGAGAGGACTTAATACATCTAAGGTATTAGGATTTTCTCCTTCCCCTTGGGGACAACTAAAGGTTAGGAGCGTAGTTCGCGGGATTGGGTGACTAATTCCCGTACACATCATCCTCAGTGATTTTAGATTTCTTTCTTTTCTCTTTTTCAGGTTTTACCGGAACGGGGGTGGTTTGTGTTGAATCAGGAGCCTGCACTTTTTGTTTTTCGGTAATGATTTGCTGCCCTTCTGCAACAATGCTTGCATTCCATTGTCTGTAGTTGCGAATCCGAACGGAATTTTCGGGCGGGCATAAGGCCCAATCGAAAGCATATCCCAATCCTGCAATAACAGCGCCTGCCGCCCATATAGTTCCGCCAAGGGGCCAGTAATAGTAATCACTGTTGTAAAACATCAGGTCAAGGCCGCAGTCAAATGCCGTAAGGCCGGTGTATAAGATGGCGTTGCCCACCGCATGGACCGCTCTCCGGGCGGCAACCCGGGACTTTGTGCTTCCTGCAAGGATATTTATTTCTGACAGGGAAACCTGTCGTTCAAACAACAGATCCTCAAATGAAAGGGATGATTCCCGGATGTCCCGGATAAAGCCTTCCCTGATGGTATTATCCTTCTTAAGCTCAAACACAATGAAAGAACCCTTTCGGAAAACCTTTGTCTCCTGAGATTTAGTGTTTGTTAAGAGCAATATATTATCAGCCCAGACCGATAATGTTGAAAAGATCGTTACTAACAATAATATGTGTCTTTTCATTGGCAAGGAATTAGAGTTGCAGCAATTACATCAGAAATTGTACCACTAAAAGCAACGAAATTTCAGTACAAGGGAGTGTAAGTAATCTTTAATCTCATACGATTATTGAGACTTGAACTGCCTCCCATAAGCTGAACACGGTTGGCGGTGGAAGGACGGGCGTTGGTGATAATGTACAAACCCTGGTTTTGCTTGGTTCCGTTCAATACCTGCTGAATGTAACGGGCAATGTTAAAACGGTATTCCATTTTATCCTCGTCATACTCTCCGCCAAAATAAGTTGCCCCTTCAAAATAATCCGGCATGATAACCGGACCCAGTACACTGTCGGCAATGGTCGCAACCAGCTTGGGATGAGGAGAGAGTGAGTCTGAACCTGAAACAGAAATGGAAGCAGGATCTACCGGAAGAATCAGTTCGGCTTTATTGATAACGATCTTTCCCTTCTTGAAAAGATCTTTGAGGTAGGGCATGGTGACCTTTGTACGCACTCCTGCCATTGGCTGAACAAAGACCTTATCCTTTTGAATTTCATCGCCTGAATTTATTTGGGCTGTGATCTCTGCAGCAGAAGAGTAATCATGCTCAAAATGTGAAAATCGCGCGCAGGTTGAGCTGGCAATTCCAAAAAAGTAGGAAGTAGTATCGGTTTCATTATGGTAAAATAATGTGATACGGGAATATGTGTGAGTAATATCCATGTACAATATTGATCCTTGCCCGACAGGTGAACCGGAAGCGGAGGAAATGTACAATCCTTTAAAGTCGCTTTGAAAAGCAGCATTGCCGGTATAGAAACTTGCAGGTTTATCAGTCAAAAACTTCTGAAAGAAATCTTTATCCAGTGTAATTCTAAGATGCGGAGGATATTTTAAGGTATCCACCATCATTGAATCCGTTGCAGGATTAGGTTCAGGAGTAACATATACGCTGCCTATTTCTGTACCGTATTGCACCATCCGGTTAGAAAAGTAAGTAGAATCCTTGTAAAGCTGCTCAGTTACCTCATACACCTTAAATTTTTGGGGATACAATGTTCCGTAATACTGCCCTGCGCTATATACGACTGAAAGAACCGCTGAATCCAATTGAGGGTCTGTACCAAAAACAGGATTTGTTTTAGAAAGAACCAATTGGGTGAATATGGACGATTTGGTTACCCCGAAAATAGGATCGTTCATGTTCCCAAGCAGCAAAGGAGTAACTTCATCTGTTTTCAAAGAATCATCAAGAACAGTATGAGTAATCAAGGTTACTGTATCGGTAAACTCCGCATCTAAGAGGTCATCTCCCGGAAGGATTGGAAGGCCAATATTTTCAGGAGTTTTCTTTTTGCAGGATATTACCAGTGCAAGTAAGGAAAGAAAGAGAAAGTATCGAAGTTGTTTAGTCATAAAAAAATGTCCCGATGAATTATCGGGACAACGATACGAAAAACTATTTATTTGACAATTACTAATTATGCCATGGCCGGTTCTTCTTCCAGCACCGCATCGTAAAAATCGTTATACATATCAATATAATCATCGCCCGGATGATCCAGTACAGGCTTTTCCGCTTTCTTGAGATATTTCTCAACCTCAGAGTTAGAATTTTTGCCTACCCG
>SCSP01000273.1 GCA_004297845.1 Bacteroidota bacterium
CTGGGATGCCAGCCTTCATCCTTTAACTGAAACAGACAGAATTGTAGAGAACGCATCAAAATGCCCTGCAAAGGCGGTTGTTGTGACAGGAGGAGAGCCATGCATATATGACCTGAATTATCTTACTTCTCAGTTGAGGGAATGTGGCATTAAAACTTTTCTTGAAACTTCGGGTGCGTACGAAATCACTGGCGACTGGGACTGGATTTGCCTTTCTCCGAAAAAGAACATGTCTGTGTTAAAAGAAAATTTTTCCAAGGCAAGTGAACTTAAAATGATCATACACAACAAGGATGATTTTCGTTTTGCAGAAGAAAACGCCAAAGAAATGCTTGATGTGCAATGTTTAATGGTGAAGGGGGAGCAGCCATTAACCCTTAACCATCAACCTTTAACCATCCGGTTGTTCTTACAACCGGAGTGGGGCAAACGCAATGAAATGATGCCCCTGATCGTTGATTATGTACAGCAGAATCCAAAATGGATGGTATCCTTGCAAACGCATAAATACATTGGAATTCCTTAGGAACAATTATTGATTAATCTGCTGCTATGAGGTCATTTGGAAAAAATATTTTGTTTTTGAGTTTGTTTTCGATTGCGGGCATCTTGACTTTTTCTCAGGAGAATTATTCTACTAAAAATAAGAAAGCCATAAAACTTTTTGAAGAAGCAAAGCAACATTACAATTTGAGGGATACGGAAAAGGCAAAACAGGCATTATTGGAAGCAATTGAAAAGGATACTCTTTTTGTCGAGGCTCACACCATGCTTGGATATGTTTACGGTGATCTTAATCAAATCGAAAAAGCGATTGAAGAGATAAAGAAGGCGCTGGAGATTAATCCGACCTTATTGCCGGGGAACCATTACACCCTTGCTCAATTTCAGTCCGGAGCAGGCAACTATAAAGATGCTAAATTGAACTTTGACAGATTTTTGAAATTATCTGCCGGTAATTCTGAAATGAAAAAAGCAGCGGAGATGGGAATTGTAAACTGCGATTTTGCTATTTATGCCATAGAGCATCCGGTTCCTTTTAGTCCTGTCAATGCCGGAGAAGGTCTTAATTCGAAGTATGATGAGTATTTCCCCTCTATCACGGCCGATGAGCAAATGTTCTTATTCACACGCAGGCTTCCTGCAGATAATACCCAGATGGGTTTTCAGGAGGATTTTTATGTAAGCAATCGAGGGGCAGATGGGAAATGGGGATCAGCTTATGGAATAGGACCCAAAATTAATTCTCCGAGCAATGAAGGCGCTCCCTGTCTTTCTCCGGATGGAGAGATTCTTTTCTTCGTTGCCTGCGAAGGTGATTTTGGCTATGGAGCCGGAAGACAAGGCTTCGGCAGCTGCGATATTTTTTATTCTTACAAAAATGGAAATGACTGGACAAAACCGCAGAACCTGGGCGCACCGGTGTGTACAAAATGGTGGGAAACTCAGCCTTCTTTTTCATCTGATGGAAAAACCCTGTACTTCGTACGTGGATCCATGAATGCTCAGGGAAAAAAGGAAACGGATATTTGTATGACCACCTTAAAGCCAGGCGGAAAATGGACCGCGCCTGTAAAACTTGGTAAAAACATTAACACCTCCGGAAGTGAGGAATCTGTATTTATTCATCCGGATAATCAGACACTTTATTTTTCATCGGATGGCCACCCCGGTATGGGAGGGCTGGATATTTTTATGTCGCGCAGACAGCCGAACGGAGAATGGGGGCAAGCAATAAATCTCGGATACCCAATCAACACATTCAGCGATGAGAACAGCCTGCTGGTCACCCGCGATGGAAAGATCGCCTACTTTGCTTCCGACAGAAAGGGAGGCATGGGCGGGCTTGATATTTATAGTTTTGATCTGTATGAAGCCGTGCAGCCCGGTAAAACGATTTATGTAAAAGGAAAAGTTTTTGACGCGATAACAAAAGTCCCTCTTGAATCGGACATTGATGTGGTAGATCTGCAAACATCAAATTCAATTCTCAAAGCAGTTTCAAATAAAAAAGGGGATTTTCTTATCTGCCTCCCGATAAATAAAAATTATGCCTTTAATGCTTCCAAAACCGGCTACCTTTTTTATTCCGAGAATTATTCACTGGTGGAAAAGAAAGACTATCAGCCCATCGTTGTCAGCATTCCGCTCTCTCCAATTACCAACGATATTCCGGTTGTGTTAAGAAATGTTTTTTTCGACACCAATAAGTTTAACCTGAAGGACGAATCGAAATCGGAACTCAACAAGCTGCTGGAATTTCTTACAAAAAATCCAACACTCAAGATAGAACTCAGCGGTCATACGGATAATGTAGGCGATAAAAAATCAAACCAGGTACTTTCAGAAAATCGGGCAAAGTCGGTATCAGAGTATCTTTCAACGAATGGAATAATAAAGGAACGCCTGATCTACAAAGGATACGGAGATACAAAGCCGGTTGTCGAAAATGATTCGGATGAACACCGCCAGATGAACCGTAGGACTGAATTTAAGGTGGTCATTAAATAGTAATTCCTTTGTGCAAAGTAATTCCCATCTTTGTGGCAGGTTACTGCTTTGGAGCATTTATATTTTTATGAGAAGATTCTTTTTTTTTCTGTTTTTTTCATTGTTTGCCTGCTATACTTTGTTTGGTGTAAACATGGAGCAACAGCAGTCTATTTCTATAAGACTGTTCAACAGTTATAGCATTTCTTCAATCAATTTCTTTCACGTTTCCGGTGATTATACCATTTATGGGGATAGCGTCCGGCTTTTTGATGCAGATGACTTATCATTCATATCCGTTTTGAAATCGGGCGATTCAGTTTTTCTTCGTATGCCGAATTACGAACGTAAATTCCGATTTGTTCGTTTTGTTCCTCACACCTCTTTCTCCAGTTTTAAATTAAAATCCGTTCACCCGGATTACAAGGCGAGAACCTACGATGATGAGTTGTTGATCTCTGCACAGTCTAAAACTTTACAACTGTTCAATAAGGTTAATATTGAAAAATATGTAGCCGGGGTTGTGCAATGGGAAGTGGGTACCAATAATCCCCAGGAGTTTAATAAGGTAAAAACAATTGTCTGCCGAACGTATGCCTTGGGCAACTGGCGCAGGCATGAATTTGAAGGATTTCAGCTATGCGATGAAGTGCATTGTCAGGTTTTTAAGGGGAAAACATTTAATCAGAATATTCGTGATGCCGCCATTGAAACCACAGAATACATTTTGGTAGATGACAGCGCCCGTATTATCACTGCTGCTTTCCATTCCAATTGCGGAGGTCAAACCATGAATTCTGAAGATGTATGGTCTAAATCAGTCTCCTCTTTGCGTTCAATAAATGATACTTTTTGTATGCGTAAAGCAAATGCGAGTTGGGAGAAAAAAATACCTAAGGACCTATGGTTGGATTATGTAGGCACAAAATATGGCTGCCCGGTCAGAGATTCGACATTCGTAAAGAAGGTTTTGAATTTTGATCAGCCTAATCGCCAGATATATTTATTGAACGATAATTATTTTATTCCTTTGAAGTTTGTCAGGGAAGATATGAAACTAAAATCTACGTTTTTTACAATCAAGGAAGATGGCGAAAATGTTGTTTTTTGTGGGAAGGGTTTTGGGCATGGGGTTGGATTGTGTCAGGAAGGAGCCTTGAGAATGGCTGAAAAAGGTTACTCTTACACTAAGATAATCAACTATTATTACACACATATTCATCTGATTCGATTTTCACAGATGGATTTTTTTAAAACTGATTAAATCCCGTAGGTCGAATTTGTGTCCAACAAGGTAAATTATTAGTTTTCCGTCAGTTATATTTTTTTTTATATTTGTAAAATCTCTGAAGAACCCCCTATGAGGTCGTTTATATATCCTATCGTATTTTTTACTTCTCTTTCAATTTATTCCTTTTCTCAGGGTCAGAAGCCTTATGGCCAATTTTCCAGTCGTTCCACTCAAAAAGCCGAGAAGAAACTGCTCAAAGCTGCCCGTAAAGAATTTGATTTTGGAAACTATGATCAGGCATCGGCTAAATACCTCGAATTGCTGAAGATAGACTCAACAAATCCTATGTATAATTTTGAACAGGCGCAATCGCTTTACAACAATTACCGCCAGCCCCAGTCCATAAAATACTACGAAAATGCGATCAGATATTCTCAGGATTCACTGGGTGAGGCATACTATTTTCTTGCCAGTTCGTATCATCTAGACGGGCAGTTTGAGAACGCTCAAAAATATTACAGGAACTACCTGAAAATACTGAGTTATCACGGCACAGATATGATGGAGGATGAAGAGACAAATCTGAAAGGGGAGATAAACCATAAAATCGAAATGTGTGAAAACGGGAAAATTTTATTTAAACTCGCGCCTGCAGATAAATTTATCTTAAACGGCACTCCCTATTCTTTCAAAATCGAAACGGTAGGTAAGAATGTAAACAGCGATTATGACGACTATGGATCTGTTTTGTCGGCAAATGACTCCGTGATGTATTTTACTTCCAGAAGAGAGGGCACTACAGGTGGAAAAATTGATTGGGATGATAAATATTTTGAAGATATATATATGTCAGGGTTAGGAAAGAACGGGTGGGGAAGCAGCTTTCCCATGGGCGCTCCTATCAATACCAAAAAGCATGAAGCCATCATCAGTATTGCTGCTGACGGCAAGACAATTTATTTTTACAGAGGGGTGAAACAGGGTACATTTTATTACAGCAACCTGCAGGGCAATGTTTGGTCTAATCCGGGGGTACTATACGATAAAACAGATATGAATACCAGTGCATGGGAAACAAGTTTTTTTGGATTTGCTATTGCAGGAAGTGAGTTGTACGTTGTCAGTGACCGCGAAGGCGGATTGGGTGGAAGAGATATTTACGTCTCTAAAAAACAATCTGATGGTTCATGGGGACCACTTGCCAATATGGGCGCCCCCATTAATACCGCATACGATGAGGACGCGCCATTTATTACCTCAGATAGTAAAAAGACCATGTACTTCTCTTCAAAAGGGCATAACAGCATGGGAGGGTTTGATATTTTTAAATCAGAAAAAGAAGGCGACAGATGGTCAGAACCCGTAAATCTTGGCCGGCCTTTTAATACACCCGGTGAGGATATATATTTTATCATAGCAAATAAAAGCGGCTGCGCTTATTTTTCATCTTCTTCTTGGGCAGAGGATGGAACGAAAGACATGGATATTTACAGAGCCGACTTCTGTGATAATATCGAAGAAATATTTCTTGCGGGAGCCACGATTGGTATTTCCGATGGCTCTATTTCTGTTGCCGAAAAGGAAAGCGGGAAAAAAATTGGCGATTATAATTTTGAAAACGGAAAATATTTGGTTCGCCTGAAGCACGGAAAGAATTACCGTTTTACTTTCAATGTTCGTTCGGGCAGCAATCCCGTTTCAGCCGACATCTTTGTTCCCCGTCAATGCAACGTACACGATGTCTACCAGGAACTGGACCTTTCGCAAACCGCTCTTTTGGTTAAAAATGCTTTTTTTGATATCAAGAAAGAGGCCGGAACCGCCAGTTATTCCGGCTATCTGGCTAAGTTGGATAAATCAACCACGCCTTTGTACAGCGAACTAACATTACCCGTTTCAGTTGTGCTTGCTAAAGCGGATACAGCGAAAACAACAACAATAGCTACCCCCACTACAGCTGTAACTGTATCCACTGCAACAATAACTGCATCTACTGCGACAACAACTGCATCTTCTGCGACAACAACTGCATCTACTGCGACAACAACTGCATCTACTGCGACAACAACTGCATCTACTGCAACAACAACTGCTGCAACTACCACTATATCAGGCAGTGTTACTACTATTTCAGTTAATAATGTTTTGTTCGATTATGACAAATCGACCTTAAATTCCGAGTATATCGCTGAACTGGATAAGGTGGTTAGCTTTTTGAAAGGCGCTAAAAATGCGAAGATCAAGGTTGCCGGATATACCGATTCAAAAGGTTCGGACGAATATAACCTTGCTCTTTCCAAGCGGAGGGCAAACGCTGTAGCTGCTTATCTTGCGTCAAAAGGCATAAGCAGAAACAGGATGACTGCAACAGGCAATGGTGAATCTATGCCACTTGCTGCAAACGAAAATCCTGATGGCTCGGATAATCCCGATGGAAGGGCTAAAAACAGACGAACAGAGATTGTTGTAGTGCAGTGATGAAAATCTCGTTTGCATTTTCTTTTTTAATTTTTATCCCGGTAGCTATCGGGATTCCTTTTCTACTTCCTGCTCAGCAGATTTGGTACTTCGGCAACGGTGCCGGACTGGATTTTTCTTCAGGCACCCCTAAGTCAGTTTATGATGGAAAACTATTTACGCTGGAAGGCTGCGCTACTGCCTGTGACGACAAAGGAAGGCTTCTGTTTTATACCGATGGCATTACGGTGTGGAACAAGTATCATAAGGAAATGCAGAATGGAACCGGTCTGAATGGATCTCCATCTTCCACCCAGTCCGCACTTATAGTTCTTCAACCCGGAACAAAAGACATATTTTTTCTTTTTACTACAGATGAAAAAGGAGGAACAAAAGGGCTTTGTTATTCGGTTATTGATCTATCGGAAGATGAGGGAGTAGTAACGCAAAAAAATATTAAACTGCTGAAATTATCCGCAGAAAAAATTACTGCGGTACGAAATGAAAGTGGAAAAGGTTTTTGGGTGATATCTCACCAGTGGAATTCCAATAATTTTTATGTATTTCCTGTCACCGTACAAGGTGTTGGAAAGCCGGTTATTTCTCCTGTAGGAACTTCTCATGCCGAAACGGGTGCAGGGGAAAACAGGGAAGCTATTGGTTGTTTTGCAGTTTCCCCGGATGGAAAAAAGGTAGCCTCCGTTATTTGTTACCGGGCAAAGAATAATCTGGAACTGTTTGACTTTAATAATTCCACAGGCAGGGTATCCAATGCACTTGCTTTTACGCTTACCGGATCTCCATACGGCCTTGCATTTTCTCCTGATAACTCAAAATTGTATATTTCTTTTCTGAAGGGCAGATCGGGTGTTGTTCAGTTTGACCTTGACGGCAAATCAACTGCTGAAATTGTGTA
>SCSP01000025.1 GCA_004297845.1 Bacteroidota bacterium
ACCAACACCAGTTCCAACATTAACGAAACAAGAAATATTGTTGCGCTGACGGATCTCGGGGAAAATTTACCGGCTTTCATAACGAGCACGCTGGTTACCACAAGCGCGAACAATGGGGTGCCGGATAACACGGCCAACACATTAGATCCTGTTTCTCTGTTGGCTTCCTGCCCGGCTTGTGCCTCGCTGCGCAACAAAGACAGCGTAAAAATTGTTTTACAGGATATACTTGGGTTCAGCCCGACACAGGATTTTGAAAAGATACTTTCCGCAAGAAAGCTTTCCGGCAGCGAGTTCACTTTTAACCCGCGATTGGGATTTGTTTCTCTGAACACAAACGTAAACCCCGATCAGGTGGTGGCGATTGCGTTCCAGTATACCTATAACGGGGGCACGTATCAGGTAGGAGAACTTTCCACCGATGGAATTGCAGATCCTAAATGCTTATTGGTGAAAATGCTCAAGAGCACGAATGTGAGTACAAAAAGGGATAAACTGCTCTGGGACCTGATGATGAAGAATGTTTATTCCATGGGCGCTTATCAGGTGAAGAACGAAGATTTTAAGCTGGAGGTATTGTACAACAATCCTTCTACCGGAACCGATGTTCCCGTTCTGCCCGAAACCGGGCTGCCCATCACAGGCAAACCTTTGGTGCAGGTCATGAATCTCGACCGCATTAACACATCCGGAGATGCCTATCCCGATGGAGTTTTTGATTTCATTGACGGAGTAACCATCCATGCTGCCAGCGGAAGGCTGTATTTCCCTGTGCGGGAACCTTTCGGAGAACATTTGCGGCATAGA
This sequence comes from Bacteroidota bacterium, assembly GCA_004297845.1. GTDB lineage: Bacteria > Bacteroidota > Bacteroidia > Palsa-948 > Palsa-948 > Palsa-948. Next base: position 808 of record SCSP01000025.1, read on the forward strand.
ATAAATCCGGGCAATAATGCCGCGATGGTTATCACGGAAAATAAATACGCGTATGACCAGCTGTATGATTCCACCAAATATTCCGCGCAGCAGTTCCCCGAGAAGAACCGCTTCCGGATGAAAGGAAGTTATAAATCCTCTTCCGGATCCGAAATTTCCCTCAATGCTCCCAACATTCCCGAAGGATCTGTTTCTGTAACAGCAGGCGGAGTTCCGCTCACGGAAAATGTGGATTACACGGTGGACTATGCGCTGGGGAAATTAAAAATTATTAACGATGGAATTTTACAGTCAGGAACTCCCATCAAAGTTTCTTTTGAGAGCAATGTACTTTTCGGTTTCCAGCAAAAATCCCTCATCGGCTCGCACTTAGATTACCGCGTGAACAAGGATTTCAGTTTCGGGGCAACAGCGATACGCCTCAACGAACGCCCTATCATGCAGAAAGTAAATATTGGTGATGAGCCGATAAAAAATACCGTGCTCGGCATGGATGGAAATTACCGCAGCGAATTTCCTTTTCTTACCCGCCTGGTGGATAAACTGCCGGTGTATTCCACCAAAGAAATGTCTACCCTTACTGCCTCCGGAGAAGTGGCCGCTCTCATTCCCGGGCACTCACGCGCCATCGGAAAGGAAGGAAATGCATACCTCGATGACTTTGAAGGAAGTCAAACTCCCATTGATATAAAAGCAGTTGGAGCCTGGACCCTTGCCAGCACACCGCAAAACAATCCCCTCTGGCCCGAAGGCATTGAGAACGATACCGTTTACGGATTCAATCGCGCAAAACTTTCCTGGTACACCATTGATCCCATGTTTATGCGCGAAACAGCGAATCTCACTCCGGGATATTATACCAAGCCACAGATGTCAGATAACTTTCAGCGGGAGATATTTGAAACAGAACTTTTTCCTAAAAAAGAATCTCAGACCGGGCAGCCGGTCCCCATGCCTACCTTGGACCTCGCGTATTATCCAACCGAGCGCGGACAGTTCAACTACGATGCAGCACCGCTTGCCGGATTTTCGGCCGGAACAAATACGGATGGTTCCTTGCTCAACCCAAGATCGCGATGGGGCGGCATCATGCGCAAGATAGAGACCAACGATTTTGAAGCCGCTAATGTCGAGTTCATCCAGATATGGATGATGGATCCTTTCAACAGCGATGCAAGTTCTCCCCCCAACCCGCTTAACAATCTGGATCCAACGGCATCAGGCGAATTAATAATTCATCTGGGGAATATTTCGGAAGATGTGTTGAGAGACGGAAAGAAAAGTTTTGAAAATGGGTTACCTACTTCTTCTACCGATCAAACACACCCAACCGATAACACTTCCTGGGGAAGAGTGCCGCAGATACAGGCCATTGTAAATGCCTTTGACAACGATCCGGACTCCCGTGCGGCACAGGATGTGGGGCTGGATGGATTGAACAGCGGAGCAGAGTCAACATACTTCAGCAAATTTTTGAACGATTACTCCGGAATCCCCGGCATCAGTTCATCGGCACTTGGCGAGATCAACGCAGATCCTTCTTCGGATAATTACCATTATTACCGCGGGGAGGACTACGACAATGCACAATTGGGAACACTGGCGCGCTACAAAAAATTTAACAACACGGAAGGAAATTCTCCTGTCACTTCAAGCGGCTATCCCACCTCTTCAACCACGCTGCCGAGTTCGGAAGATATTAACCGCGATAACAACCTGAGTGAGAATGAAGGGTACTACCAGTACCGCGTGAAAATAAATAAAGACGATATCCAGCCCGGAAGCGTAGGCACCAATTTCATCAACGATGTGGTAACAGGCGGTGGAACCACCATTGACAACACAGCGGTAGATGCGAAGTGGTTTCAGATAAAAATACCTGTGAAGGATTTTGAAGCGAGATATGGAAACATTGAGGATTTCAAATCCATACGTTTTGTGCGCATGATACTGCGCGGCTTTGATAAACCGGTGGCGCTCCGCATGGCACGGGTAGAATTGATACGCGGAGAGTGGAGAAAATATTCTTACGACCTGGCAAGCGAAGGAGAATACCTGGGCAACGATGATCCCGGAACTTCTTTCGATGTTTCGGCTGTGAATTACGAGGAGAACGGCACCAAGGTTCCGGTGAACTATGTGCTCCCTCCAAAGATCGAACAGCAGTTGACCTACGGACCATCCAACCCCATTCACCAGAACGAGCAGGCCATGGCACTGAAAGTTTGTAATCTGGAGGACGGGGATGCGCGGGCCACCTACAAAAATGTGGACCTGGATGTGCGCTCCTACAAAAAATTGAAAATGTATGTGCACGCGGAGGCGCAGGCAGCAGGCACACCTCTTAATGATGATGACCTCACCTGTTTCATCCGTTTGGGAACCGATTACACACAGAATTATTACGAGTACGAAATCCCGCTCAAGGTAACACCTGCCGGATCGTACAGCAACAGCAGCGATGACGAAAGAGGATATGTCTGGAGAAGTGAAAATGAACTGGAGCTTGATTTTGCTGCGCTCCAAAATTCCAAGCAGATGCGCAACGCTGCCATTTTTGCAGGAGTTGCCGGTATAGCACTGAACAAAAGATATCCGGTAACCGTTACCGATGGCAACGGCCATACCCGCTATGTGTACATAAAAGGAAATCCCAACCTGAGCGATGTAAAAACCATCATGATCGGAATCCGAAATCCCAAAGCAGGCAATTCCCCAAATCCGAAAGTGGATGATGATGGATTGCCCAAGTGCGCGGAGATATGGGTGAACGAATTACGACTTAACGAGTTTGATGAGAAAGGCGGATGGGCAAGTACGGGGCACGTAACCACCAAGCTAGCAGACCTGGGAACCGTTTCGCTTGCCGGAAATTACAGCACACCCGGATGGGGAAGCATAGAGAAAAAAGTGAGCGAGCGCCAGCGCGAAACAAGATACCAGTACGATATTTCCACCCAGCTACTGCTGCATAAATTCATTCCTTCCAACTGGGGAATTAATTTACCGATGTACATAGGGTATTCCCAGGCGATCATACGTCCGCAATACAACCCGCTGGATCCGGATATTTTGCTCAATCCCGTACTGCGCGATAAAACACTTCCGGAAAAATACAGGGACTCTTTGCGACAGGTAACCATTGATGAGACTGAGCGCAAGAGCATCAATTTTGTAAACGTAAAAAAGGAAAGACCAAAAACTTCCAAGCGGAATAATATATGGGACGTAGAAAATTTTGCGTTCAGCTATTCTTACAGCGAGTTCTTTAACCGCAGCGCCATGGTGCATCACAACACTATGCGCGATCACCGGGCAGGAGCGGTATGGGGGTATAGTGCGAACGTA
>SCSP01000274.1 GCA_004297845.1 Bacteroidota bacterium
TTAATGGTTTTCATGGAAAAATTGTTATTTGAAGTGTAAAAGTAAAATATTTATTTCATTACTCAAAAAATTTCGGTCTCAAGGATTTTCAGATGCGGAGATGACTGGAACAAGAGTTCTGTTTTATTTTTCTCGGATAAATATTTGTACCCTTTTATTTCATTAAGACAATTTAGGGACCCGCAGAGGCACATAAACGGAGAGGTCATTTCATATTCTGTAGTGCAGTAATGAAAAACAATTTCTTCGTTTTCCATAATATCTTTTAATGCAACCAATGTTCCTTTGGGCATGTCAAAAAAAGAATTTGGAGAACAGCTGTGATTCAGAAACCTGAACGAGGAGGATTCGTCCTCCGGCTTTTCAGAAAAAGCGAAAAGATGTTTTTTTTCTCCGATCTGAACTGAGTATTTGTCGGGAATTGAAGAAAAGGCTCCCCGGAGTTTAAGAATTGATTCTCCTTTTGAAATATTTTTTGTTGCAACCACGGTGAAGTAATTATTCTTTTTGAAAACTTTTACAAGACCCATGGTTATCAGGGATTACCCGGTTATTAATTTTTAACTGATCTGCTATTTTTTTTAAGGAGTGCTTAGCGCCATTTGCAAAATTTTCCCGTTGAAATATTTTTGACCTGTTATAGCAAATTGAGTTACAAACTCTGCTGCTTCTTTCGCTGTAACAGGTGCTTTGAATCCGGGAAATGCCTCTCCCAGCATTTCAGTCTGAACAGAACCCAATGCAATGCAGTTGAATGATATACCTTTTCCTTTGTATTCCTCTGCTAAACATTCGGTCAGGGTAATCAAAGCGCCTTTGCTGGAGCTGTAAGCAGAAAGCCCCGGGAATTTCATGCTGCCTTGAATTCCTCCCATGCTGGCGATGTTGAGGACATGAGAAGTTGATCGGGATTTTAAATCCCGATCAGCATGAGAGAGGGGAGAGGTCATCAATGGAATGACAGCTTGAGTAAGTTCAGCGATGCTGAAAACATTCACGGAAAATATCTTTTCAAAGTCTTTTCTGCTGATTTTATCAAATGGTTTTTTGATAAGTGCAGCAGCGTTATTTACAAGTACATCTACTGATTCAAAGTGTTTTTTGATTTCAGGGAGTAGTTCTTTTGTGATGTCTCCATTTTCAAAATCAAAATCAAGGGCTGTAATCCCCGGCAGTTTGTTCTTTTCCGCACTGCGGGAAATGGCGATTATTTTATGTTCGGCAGATAGGAGTTTGGCCGTTTCGTAGCCGATCCCCCTGCTTGCGCCTGTGATGATGATGTTCATGAAAAACTACTCTATAAGATTTGTTATCCGGACTACCTCTTTTTCCTGAACTTTGGAAATAAAAATATCGTTCATGCTCGGAAGAATTTCACGGAAACCCAGTATTTGAACGTAGGGCATTACAGTATTCAGCAAATCGTTTGGAGATTTATCATAGAGCAGTTTCACTTTTGCTTTACAATGAATGGAACCTGTACCGGGCGGAGCAGAAGTGTCTTCTTGTTTTTCCAAAAGCTCGAAATCCTTAAACAGCGCTTTGGTAAATGTCATGATGCTGCCTGTAAATTCCACTTCATATGTATTGGCTTTGTATTGCTGGCGTATCTCGCGCACGGATCCCTGCAAAATTGTTTTTGCCTTGTTCACCAGCGCAATATTGTCGCACAACTCCTCCACCGAACTCATATTGTGTGTGGAGAGTAAAATGGTTGTGCCGTTTTCTTTCAGTCGTAGAATTTCATTCTTGATCAGCGATGCATTGATAGGATCAAACCCGCTGAAAGGCTCGTCCAGGATCAACACGCTTGGCTCATGAAGCACCGTTACCACAAATTGAACTTTCTGCTGCATGCCTTTTGACAGTTCTTCCACCTTTTTTTTCCACCAATCCGCCATTTCAAATTTCTCAAACCAGAACTTTAATTTCTTCATCGCATCATTTTTACTCAGGCCTTTCAGTTGAGCCAGGTAGAGGCATTGCTCGCCTACTTCCATTTTTTTGTAAAGACCGCGTTCTTCGGGCAGATAACCGATCTGTTCAACATGCCGTGGTTGCAGTTTTTCCCCCGCAAAAAATACCCGACCGCTGTCGGGCGCGGTGATCTGGTTGATGATGCGTATCAAGGTGGTTTTTCCCGCTCCGTTGGGTCCCAGCAAGCCGAACACACTCTTCTCCGGAACGGATAGGTTCACCTCGTCCAGCGCGGTATGGCTGTGAAAGCGTTTAACGATGTTTTGGGCGGAGATAATATCCATTGTACGAATAACGAATAGGTGCGAATATACGAATGAAAAATAATTCTCACCGCAGAGGCCAATTATAATCATTCGCAAGCGGATGAATGACAATAAAGCATGCGTAGGGAGGGTTTTGAGAAATTTATTGATGGAAAAAAATAATCGTATAACACCTTAAATTCCGGCATTAAAACTCACAAAAAAGCCATGCTCCAGCATCTTGTTGAAGGAATATTCAAAACGGAATATCATATCGTAATAGGTTACAAAATCAATACCTGTTCCGTAGCCATAGATATAGGTATTTGCCAAAAAATTATTACCGGTATACTGGTGGTCATCTACGTAACCGGCATCTCCAAAAATTCCGGCATAAAGCGCATAATGAAACAGGTTGAATTTTTCAAATGGTAAAGGAATAACTCTGATCTTGGGTTTAATAATTTCATACTTCAAACCCCATTTTGTCGTTCCATAGCTCTGCCCGTCTATCACGTAATATTCATATCCTCTCACATAATCTCCAAATCCCAGTCCTCTTTGAACATAATAGGGCTGGTCTGAATTGGGCGAAAACTTAATTCTTAAACTACCTGCAAGGTAAAACCGGCTGGAAATCTTCTGGTATTTTTTCAGGGTGAAGAATAAATTCAGAACATCTATCTTCTCCTTGCTGAGCAAACCGAGACCAAGTTTGGTTGCCTCCAATTCAAGATAATACCCTTTCAACGGAAAATATTTTGCATCGCGGTGATCCATTCTGAAAGAATAATCCAGCAACAAGTATTGCATCTTCGTTTCCTGACCTATGAAATAACCGACAGAATAATGATTCAGCGTATCACTTACTTTCCCGTTTAAATACTTTGTCTCGAGGGTATGCGTATTATGTATGCCACTACGATAGCTGTAGTACATTTTCCCGGTAAATTCCTCCCTCACATATTCAGTGGGGTACTTAAAATACAGCAGCTTGTTATCTGCGGTCATGTAGGCAATTTCATGATTTCGTGAATAAGAAAAAGACAAACCCGCTCCGCTGGTCTGTTTGCGGGTCAGATAAGGAATTTTGTAGGTGATGCCGTACTTTTCGGTATAGCCAAACTGAAAATAAAAGCTCAGGTCCTCTTTCCGGCCCCTGAAATTCTCCCTGTCAAGATAAAAACCATAGTTGGCGCGCTCAAAGTTCTTCGTCTGCCACCAGGTGTTAAAATTCCGTTCCTGCACTTCAAAGATGGGAATGGGCCAGGTGTACCAGCGCTCTGCAACGGTGATAAGCACATCAATCCTATCAGCGCCTGCCATTCGGACAGAAACAGTATCGATTGTAACAAAATTAAAAAGGGATGTGTTCAGAAGGTTTTCCCGGGCAGACTTCAGTTTTTCCTGAATCTTGTCCCGGTCGACTGTATCATTTTCCAAAAAAGGAAGTTCACGAAGGAGTATATGACGTTTGGTTGTTTTGTTTCCAAGAATACCGATTTTGTTGATCGTTATATAGTTTTGCTGTGGTTTGTTTTCAGATTTACTGTCTGGCTCTACACGTTCAGAATCCGGAGGAACAACCGGAGTTTGACAAAAGACCTTGTAATCCTCGCTTTGTAAAGAGAACATACAGAGAAAAAAAATATAATTAAAAATAAATCTGAGAAAGGAAGGCATCGAATGCTTGTTCAAATGTTCAGGAAGTGCATAAACTCATCAAAGCGGTTTTTGAGGTCGCCACCTATTTGCGACTGGTAGAAAGTGGCTTTGACAATGTAATTGTATCTGGCAAAGGTCTGCAAAATGGGAGCAAGATCATCTTTATTCACTTTCAAGGTAACTTCCATTTTGGTGGTATCCGGGTGTGAGTTTACATAAAGATTAAGAATTTTAGCATCGTTCCCTTCCACGATCTGGGCAATCTGCGAAAGCGAGTAATCGCGAATATTGATTTCAAGAATGATAATTCCGCCCGGTTCATTCACAAAAGGCATCCGGGCAATTTTCTGAATGATGGAATCAGCAGTGATCACACCCACATATTTGTTGTTTTCATCCAGCACCGCAACTGCGCTTACATTATACGTTGAAATCACTTTCAGAACATCAAAAATATGGTAGCTATCTCTAACAAATGCCTTGATCATTGATATCTTAAGCTTATCAATTGTTTTTTTTCCATCGTTATGATCCAGCATATCGGTATAGGAAACAAGACCAAGAAACTCGCGCTTATCTACAATCGGCAGGTGGGAAATCCGAAAATCCTCCATCCAGTCAAGAACTTTCTTGCCTGTATCCGTGGGTTTGAGGGAGGGGACTTCTTCGGTTATCAATTCGTAAGCAAGCATTTATTTGCCTTTTCAAAGTTAAACGTATGAGGAGTCAGTATGTTTCAACAAAAAAACATTTATAAACATCCCCTTGTTACAAATGTACATTTTTTACATTTACTTGAATTACTTACAAAAATGCTCCCGTTCCGACAGATATTATTGATTTCAAGCTTTTTCGCTCTAATTGTCGTTGTTAAGGGCCAAACCCTGAATCCATCATCCAGCGAAGCGAAAGTTGTTCTGTTTTTGAAAGACGCAAAGATGAAACCATTGGAAACTCAGATAAATTTTTTCGGGAAAAAATCAAAAAAACATTTCAAAGGCAATGCGGGAAAAGATGGGAAATTGGAGGTGCTGCTTCCGATAGGACAAACATATTTTGTTTATTTGCCTGCTTCCCCCGAATATTTCGAACTTGAAGTGCCCGCAATACCCAATAATATAATTCAAAATAATTTTGTGATACGTGATTTTGAACCAGGCAAGCTTCATGCAACTCCTACGGAAGCATTACTCAATTTCAAGATTGAAAATACTGACAAAACTCCTTTAGCCGAAGATATTTTACTCATAGGAAAAAAGTCAAAACAAGAATTCAAAACAAAGTCTAACATAAATGGAATTACAAATATTCTAGTGCCAATCAATGATACCTACATTTTAAATTTCACAAATGCTCCTTCCTTCGAGGAGATTGCTATCCCTAACGAACCTTTCTACTTACTTAAGGAAACAATCTACTTCATGGGACATTCTCAAACACTTCACCCTTCTACAACTCAAGCGTTATTTTGCGTTTCCTACATTGACCTTTGGGGCAACCTCTCTAAAGATGAGCAAATTATTATTACAAATCTTACAACAAATAAGACATACGAATCGAGAACCGGACAAAATGGTGTCGCATACATATCCGTTCCCTTTGGCAATAATTATAGCATAAGCGCAAAATATCTACCTGGCTTCTGTACACATTCCGTCCAGAATAAATCAATGCAGTACATAAATATCAGCATCACATATATTTCATCCGCAGACTATGAATTTCGAAAAAAAGAAAGACTTCTCGCCATAACAATTCGAGACTCGCTTTTCAAGCTAAACAAGAACACAGATGATCTTTCGAAGGATAGGATTGAAGTGGAAGCCAATGAAATTCGCAAGCTATTGCTCACAGAACCAAAATTTTTTGAACGAAGGCGTTCACCGGTTGCGTCCGTTCTTTATAGAATGAGAAACAAATGGAAAAACAAGATGATTGTTGTTGATTGTACAACGAGCATGGATAATTACACCAAAGAAATACTACTATGGGTAGCACTCAAAGCTACTGATGGGGAAAAAAATAATTTTATCTTTTTTAATGATGGAGACAGCAAGTATCCCGGGCAAAAGTGGATAGGAAAAACAGGAGGCTTTCATTACACATCAAGTGCTAATATTGACACTTTAATATCCACAATGGATGTTAGCCGAAGTAAAGGCTTATACAACAATGAAATTGAAGAAAATGACATTGAAGCATTGCTGGAGGGTTCAAAAAAGAAAAAAAATATTGATGAATTAATACTTGTGAAAGACAATTATAGCCCGGTTCGAGATATGGTATTGTTGAAACAATTAAATGTTCCTGTAAGGGTTATAGCTTGTGGTGTTATTGATGAAATCAATGAAGATGCTCTGGAAATTGCCTATAAAACAAAAGGCTCTGTTCACACCATTGAAGAAGATATTATGGATCTTTCCAGCCATAAAGATGGCGACTCTGTCAAAATAGGAAAAAAAACATACAGGATATGTAAAGGGAAATTTGTTTTAATAGAATAGATAAAAAAATATTCCATGCCAAGACTCTCTGTCAACATAAATAAGATCGCCACCATCCGCAACGCACGAGGAGGAAATCTGCCCGATCTACTCAAAGTTGCGGTGGACATACAGCGTTTTGGAGCGCAGGGAATAACGGTACATCCGAGACCGGACGAAAGGCATATCCGTTATCAAGATACTGTTAATCTTAAAACCGTAGTTACCACAGAATACAACATTGAAGGATATCCCTCTAAAGAATGGATGGATCTGGTTTTAAAAGTAAAACCTCATCAGGCAACGCTGGTCCCCGATCCTCCCGATGCCATCACCTCCAATGCCGGATGGGATACGGTGAAGCATCAAAGCTTTCTGAGAGAAATAATTGCTGAGTTAAAGGAAAAAAAAATAAGAACTTCCATTTTTATTGAGACGAATTCATCTCATATTGAGAACGCAGTAAAAACAGGAACAGACAGAATAGAGCTTTACACAGAATCCTACGTAAAAGATTTTTCTAAGAATAAAGAAGAAGCTATCAAGCCATTTATCTCTGCTGCAAACTTGGCTGACAAACTTGGAATGGGAATAAATGCAGGCCATGATCTTAACCTTGAAAACTTAAATTACTTTTACAAAAATATTCCGAATCTGCTGGAAGTATCGATTGGACACGCTTTGATTTCGGATGCTCTTTATTATGGGCTTGAAAATACTGTTCAACTTTATTTGCGTCAGCTTAAATGAAACGGTTATTACAGGTTACAGATTACAAGTTGCAGGTTATTGCGTTCCTGTTAACCTGTAACCTGCAACCATCAATCTGTAACTCTTCCTTCGGATCTCGATCATCCGGACTGGGCAACGCCTCCGTGTCCCTCTCCGACCTCTGGTCCGTGCAAAATAACCAGTCCGGACTTGGCTATCTAAAAAACATCTCCGCAGCCGTATATTATCAGAATCAATTTCTGCTCAAGGAACTCAGTACAAAAGCATTTGCATTTGCCGCACCCACCAAGCACGGCACATTCGGAGTTTGCGTTTCAAGTTTCGGCTACTCGCTGTTCAGTCAGAATAAATACGGGCTTGCTTTCGGAAAAGCATTCGGAAAAAATATTTCTGCCGGAATGATGTTGGATTATATGGAGACAAACATCTCCGAATACGGAAAGAAAGGGTCCTTGGTTGCGGAAGGAGGAATTCAGGCAATGCCTATGAAAAATCTTACCATTGGTATGCACCTCTTCAATCTGACAAGAATCAAACTTGCCGATTACAACGATGAGCGCATTCCAACCATCCTGCGACTGGGAGCAGATTATCAATTTTCGGATAAAGTATTTGTGGCGATGGAAACAGAAAAGGATATTGATAAAAAAGCAATGTTCAAGGCAGGGATGGAGTACAAACCGGTAAAGGAGTTATATCTTCGCACAGGAATATCTACTAACCCTTCCTTAAGCTGCTTCGGAATTGGTGTGGAGTTAAAACATTTCAAACTCGACCTTTCCTCCACTTATCACAGTACCTTCGGGTTTAGTCCGCAGGTTGGATTGATGTATGAGTTTGAAAGATCAAAAAAGAAACAGCCTGCAAAGGTTACAGAGGAACTGCAGAAATAAAAAATTAACAGCATCACTTACCTATCAACACATTTGTGAATTACCTGTCGGTCGAGAACATTTCAAAAGCATACGGGCCAAAGAGATTATTTGAGAAAATAAGTTTCGGGCTTAATCAAGGGCAGCGTATCGGGCTGATCGCAAAAAACGGGGCCGGGAAGTCCACCCTGCTGAAAATAGTTACAGGGGAAGAAATTGCAGACGAAGGCAAGGTTACCTTCCGGAATGACTTAGCGGTAACTTATCTGGATCAAAACCCTGTATTTGAGGAAAACGATACCGTTGAGGAAGCAATTTACAAAACCGAGAATCCAACCCTGAATGCAGTGCGTGAATATGATTTCGCATTGGAAGCATTTGAAGCAGCGGTGAATGATAAAACCTCTGCACGACTTGAAAAAGCCACCGAGGCCATGAACCGCCTTGAAGCCTGGCAGGTTGAATCAAAAGTGAAGGAAGTTTTACAGCGATTGAAAATTGCTTTTCTCCATAAAAAGATCGGATTGCTTTCAGGGGGTCAGAAAAAAAGAGTTGCACTGGCTAAAGTTCTGATCAATGAACCGCAACTTCTTGTTCTGGATGAGCCGACAAACCATCTGGACGTGGAAATGATTGAATGGCTGGAAAACTATCTGGTCAATAAAGACCTGACCTTGCTGCTTGTAACTCACGACCGTTATTTCTTAGACAGTGTTTGTAACGAGATCATTGAAATTGACAACAAAAAATTATTTTCCTACAAGGGAAATTTCCAATTCTATATTGAGAAGAAAGCAGAACGCGAGGGAATGGAGAACAGCGAAATGGACAAGGCTAAAAACCTGTATAAACGGGAACTTGAGTGGGTACGAAAAATGCCGCGAGCCCGCGGCACAAAATCCAAATCGCGCGTGGATGCGTTTTACGATGTCAAAGACAAGGTATTCGGCAAACACGCTGACAAAAAGCTGGAGTTGAGCGTGAAGATGAACCGCCTTGGCAAAAAAATCCTGGAAGTAACGCACATCAAAAAAGCATTTGGCAATATCAAAATAATAAATGATTTCTCTTATATATTTAAAAAGGGCGAAAAGATCGGGGTAGTTGGAAAGAATGGTGCCGGGAAATCTACCTTCCTGAACATGGTCATGGAACTCGACAAACCCGATTCAGGAACCATTACAACCGGAGAAACCATTATCTATGGCTACTATTCACAAGGAGGAATAGAATTGAAAGAGGATAAACGAGTAATTGAAGTTGTAAAAGATATTGCAGAATATATTCCTCTGGCGGATGGATCAAAACTCAGCGCTACGCAGTTACTTACCCGCTTCCTGTTTCCATCCGAAGTGCAATTCAGCCTTGTTTCAAAATTAAGCGGAGGAGAAAGGCGAAGGTTGTTCTTAATGACCATCCTGATACGGAATCCTAATTTTCTGATCCTGGATGAACCAACCAATGATCTGGACATAGTTACACTGAGCGTATTGGAAGATTTCCTCACCAAATTTCAGGGATGTGTGCTCATCGTTACACATGATCGCTACTTCATGGACAAGCTTGTAGATCACCTGTTCGTGTTTGAAGGAAATGGAGTGGTTCGTGACTTTCCGGGAAACTATACCGAGTACCGGGAAAGAAAGGAACTGGAAGACCGGGTAAAAGCGGCCTCTCTGCTGCCTCCCAAAGGGGAGAATATTGAAGCAAGAAATATTGAAAAGCGCAAGCTCAGTTCGAAAGAAAAAAACGAACACAGGCAACTGGAAAAGGATATTTCCAAATTAGAAACCGAAAAAGAAACACTGACCGAAAAACTCAACAAAGGCATTGAAGACCATAAAGAAATGATGGAGTGTTCTATACGAATCGGAGAGATAATTTTATTACTGGAGGAAAAGGGAATGCGTTGGCTGGAATTGAGCGAGTAAATCCTTCTCCTTCTCTCACATGGGAGAGGGAGAATATGAACATGAAGATTATTATTTTGGGGTTAGCACTATTATTGTCTTCCTCCCCTCTCTTTTGGAGAGGGGTCGGGGGTGAGGTCTTCGGACAGGATTCAATCGACAATTCCATTCAGCAAAAACTAGAAAATCTTGCTGAGAATTCCCGGAACGAGGAAGAAGATTATTCGGAACTTTTCAGAACTCTTGATTTCTATAAAAAACATCCGATAAATTTAAATAACACCCGTTCGATTCAACTAACGGAGCTTGGCTTGCTTGATGATATCCAGATAGAAAGCCTGTTTAGTCATATCGAAAAAAACGGAAAACTACTCTCCGTTTATGAATTACAAAGCATTGACGGATTCGTTATTCCAACCATTGAAAAAATACTTCCCTATGTTAAAGTGGCCGACCTCACCGAAGAACCGCACACCACCCTGAAAGAAATTATCAAAAATGGAGATCACGAATTGATCCTCCGCGGGCAGCAGGTATTGGAAAATCAGAAAGGGTTTTCTTCTATTGATTCTGCCGGAATAAGCAACAGCCCCAATTCCAGATACATGGGAAGTCCTCAGAAAATTTACAGCCGCTACCGCTTCAGCTACGGGAAAAATGTGAGTGCGGGAGTTACCGGGGAAAAAGACGCGGGGGAGCTTTTCTTCAATCAAAACAACAAATATAATTACCTGTATTATGATTCTTTGATGAAAGGAAAGCAAAAAACCGGTTTCGATTTTTATTCCGCGCATTTTTTCATTAAGAACATACGCTTCGTTAAAGCGCTGGCGATCGGAGACTACCAGGCAGGGTTCGGTCAGGGCTTAACAACCTGGTCCGGACTGGCGTATGGAAAATCTTCCGATGCGATCAATATCAAGCGCATTTCCCCGGGAATCCGTCCTTATGCTTCCGTGGATGAAAACCGTTTTATGCGAGGTTTTGCTCTCACTTCCGGAACTGACCAGTTTCAGGGAACAGGGTTTTTCTCCAGAAAAAAGATGGATGCAAACATCATCTACCCTGATAGTTCAACCATGGACGGTGTTTATTCTCTTCAAACAACAGGACTGCACTCCACCCCCTCCGAAATCATAGACAAAGATGCGATCACAAAAACTGTTTTCGGAGGAAATATTTCTTACCGGAAAAGGAAATATTCCTTCGGACTGACAGGAATGCATACCCTGTTTGATGCAGCATTAAATCACTCACCTTCTTCATACAACCAATTTGAGTTTTCCGGAAAGCAACTCACAAATTTCGGATCAGATTATTCTCTTCTTTTTCATAATTTCAATTTCTTCGGAGAACTGGCTGTAAGCACCAACCCCGACCCTAAAGGGGGAAATACAAAAGCTCCCTTTAGGGCGGGGGGGTACGGATACGCCTTTTTGAATGGCTGTATTGTTTCTTTAGACCCCAAACTCTCCCTCGCCCTCCTCCACCGAAATTACCAGCGCAATTTCCGGAGTCTTTCTGCAAATGCATTTTCCGAAAGCACAAAACCTGCA
>SCSP01000275.1 GCA_004297845.1 Bacteroidota bacterium
TACCTACAAATCAGGCAAGCGCGAGTTGTGCGGGATAAAACTTCCGGAGGGAATGAAGGAGAACGATAAGTTTCCCGAACCCATTATCACCCCCACCACCAAAGCATCCGTAGGGCATGATGAGGATATTTCCAAAGAGGATATCCTGAAGCGGGGGATTGTTTCCCAATCGGATTACGAGCAGTTGGAGAAATACACCCGCGCAATTTTTCAACGCGGAACAGAACTGGCTGAAAAAGCAGGTCTGATACTCGTGGATACAAAATATGAGTTTGGTAAAGCCCCCTCCAACTCCCCCAAAGGGGGAGAGTTGCACGCGCAATCTTCCCCCCTTTGGGGGGATAAGAGGGGGGCTGCTATTTATCTCATAGATGAAATCCATACTCCTGACTCTTCCCGTTATTTTTACAAAGAAGGATACGCAGAGCGTCAGGCAAAAGGCGAAGCGCAAAAGCAGCTTTCCAAAGAATTTGTGCGCGAATGGCTCATGGCAAACGGCTTCCAGGGAAAAGATGGACAGAAAGTTCCTGAAATGACCGATGAAGTAGTGAAGCAGATATCGGACCGCTATATCGAACTCTACGAAAATATTCTGGGAGAAAAATTCCAGCGCGCGGATGCTTCCAATGTCCTGAGCAGGGTGGAGGGGAATATCAATTCTTTCCTAAAAAAACATTCTTCTTCCAGGCAGTCCGTACATTCCTGATCGCTGTTACCGTTTCGTGTTTTATAAATGTAGTTATTGCGAGATCATCCCATCTCTCATCACCAACTTCCTGTCCGCCATATTGGCAAGTTCTTCGTTGTGCGTAACGATGACGAAGGTATGTTGGAATTTTTTGCGGAGAGTGAAAAATAATTTGTGAAGCTCTTTGGCGCTGGCTGAATCCAGATTTCCGGAGGGCTCATCGGCAAGTATTACCGCAGGAGAATTTATCAGTGCGCGGGCAACGGCAACTCTTTGCTGTTCTCCACCCGAAAGTTCAGAAGGTTTATGGTGCTCTCTGGAAGTCAATCCTAAAAAACTTAATAATTCTTTTGCCTTAACCTCTGCCTCCGCCTTTCCTTTTCCTGCGATAAAAGCCGGCAGACAAACATTTTCAAGCGCGGTAAACTCGGGCAGCAGGTGATGGAATTGGAACACAAAGCCAATTTGTTTGTTGCGGAATTCGGCCAGTTTCTTTTCACGTAGCGTTCCAAGGTTGGTATCGTTGATCTTTACTTCTCCCCTATCTGCTTTGTCAAGTGTGCCAATAATTTGAAGCAGTGTGGTTTTCCCAGCGCCCGAAGCGCCTACGATGGACACAATTTCTCCTTTCTTTACTTCAAGAGAAACTCCTTTTAGAACTTCGAGAGAGTTGTATCTTTTGTGTATGTTGGAAGCAGAAATCATAAGCCCCTCCAACCTCCCCGAAGGGGAGGCTTTTGTTTTGATGTTAGTAAAATTCTCAGGGCGTGAAAATACAAATAGTTACTATATTCGCTCCCCACGTTCCAAACTCCTTCTCTTCGGACAACCATAGGTTGCGACCGGAGGTCAAGGGATGGGCTCTAAATCATATTTTATGAATCTCCACGAATATCAGGGCAAACAGATATTAAAAAGTTTCGGAGTAGCCATCCAGGAAGGAATTGTTGCGGAAAGTGTTGAACAGGCTGTTGATGCGGCTAAGGAGCTGCAAAAGCAAACCAACACGCCTGTGTGGATCGTGAAGGCGCAGGTGCATGCCGGAGGAAGAGGAAAAGCCGGTGGGGTTAAGCTGGCAAAAACAATGGCGGAAGTTGAAGAAAAAGCCAAAGCCATTCTGGGGATGAACCTGATCTCGAAGCAAACCGGTCCTCAGGGGAAGATCGTGAACAAGATACTGATCGCGCAGGATGTGTATTACCCGGGTGCAACACCTACTAAGGAGTTTTACATGAGCGTAATGCTGAACCGCGTAACCGGAAGAAACATTATTATTTATTCCCAAGAGGGAGGTATGGACATTGAAGAAGTAGCTGCTAAAACTCCGGATAAAATTTTCAAAGAAGAAATTGATCCGAAAGTTGGTTTGCGTGATTTCCAGTGCAGAAAAGTTGCGTTCAACCTGGGCCTGAGCGGAGAGGCATTCAAGAACATGACAAAATTTGTCGCTTCGCTTTACAAGGCGTATGACACCATTGACGCTTCTCTTTTTGAGATAAATCCTCTTTTGAAAACATCCGACAATAAAATTATTGCCGTTGACTCAAAAGTAGCGCTGGATGAGAACGCGCTTTATCGTCATCCCGATTACGCTGCCATGCGTGATCTTCTGGAAGAAGATACCACAGAAGTAGAAGCCGGTAAACATGAACTCAATTATGTAAAGCTTGACGGAAATGTTGGCTGCATGGTGAACGGTGCCGGTCTCGCTATGGCAACCATGGACATTATCAAACTTTCGGGCGGAGAACCTGCCAACTTCTTAGACGTGGGCGGAACCGCAAATGCTGCCCGTGTGGAGCAGGCGTTCCGTATCATTCTTAAAGACCCTCACGTAAAAGCCATCCTGGTGAACATATTCGGAGGCATTGTGCGCTGTGACCGTGTGGCGCAGGGTATCGTAGATGCTTACAAGAACATGGGAACCATCAACGTGCCTATCATCGTTCGCCTGCAGGGCACCAATGCCGTTGAAGCCAAGAAGATCATTGACGGCTCAGGCCTCAAAGTGCATTCTGCTATCGAACTTCAGGAAGCAGATGATCTGGTGAGGAAGGTGGTGGGGTAGTTTAGCGACCAAGATTTCGTATTCCCTTTAGGATGATATTCACATCATTCCTCACGCTGTAATCCTTCGCGTATATCTTATTCAGCCTTTCAGACATTTCCGGAGTGATGGTTTTATTCCTTAGCGCATCTGCAGGAAAGAGAATGCCGCGGATGGCTAATGGCTGATGGTTAATGGTTAATGACTCTGCATATCCCACCCATGTGTTAAATCCAAGAAGTACTTTGAAGATATTCCCAATAAAGGAAATAGGTCGTTGCACTACAATAACTAAAATTGGAAATAATACTATACAAAGTATTGATAATGATATATCTATGATTCTTTTCTTTCTTTTATTTGATGGTTTGTTCACCGAGTTGATATCAATCGAATAAAGGTCCCCGGCCGTATCGATGGAATTGCTGCCAATGATACTCGAACTGCCCTGTGGAGCGATCTTGAACTCTATCTCCGATTCGGCCATGGCATCCATGATCTTCTCCGAAGAAACATTTTTGGCGCAGAAGATAACTTCGTCAATTTTGTAGATATCGATGATATCCTGCAGTTGGTTGAGTTTGCCAATGAAATTTTCAGTCTTATGCTCAGAGCCGTCCACACTTACAAATCCGGCAAAACCGATCTTCACGGAGGATTCTTTCAGTAAGC
Organism: Bacteroidota bacterium; assembly: GCA_004297845.1. GTDB lineage: Bacteria > Bacteroidota > Bacteroidia > Palsa-948 > Palsa-948 > Palsa-948. The sequence goes on from SCSP01000275.1 coordinate 3,408, forward strand.
CGTATACGCGTTTGTATTCTTCTTCGCTACCTGCAATGGCGATCCGTTTAGAGATGCTTCCTTCCAGAATAAACTCTTTTATCCTGAAAAGGTGAAAAAGCATTCTGGTGGCAAGCAGTGCAATAGTTGCCCATCCTGTTCCTATGAGTATCAGCGCACGTGAGAAGCGATATGCTTCAGGAAGCAGGGCATACACCGATAATATGATGCCTGTTCCCATCAGAACACCTCGGAGTATCTTTTGCAGGCGTACGGGTTTGTCGTAGCCTCCACTGAGGAATACCGAAAAGATCCAGATGAGCATATACGCTCCCAGGGCAAGTAATGAAAGTTCTTCGGGAAAGGAAATATTTACGCTTTGTTCATAATAGTTCCGGATAAAATACAATCCTGTGTATAAGATGGATGCATCCATCAGTGGAACAAATATCTGCTTGAGGAATCTTTTGGCAATTGCCATTCCTGCCCTGAGAGCAATCGCAAAATAGATTAGAACAGAGAATGTCTTGGCCTGGTTCTTTGCAAAATGTTTTTTAGCGAAGATGGCCATGGCGTTGTAGAAAACAAGCACGTAATTGACCGAACTTTTCTTGGTGCTTTCGCCTTTGTAATGTATGATGCGTGTTTCGGGGAAGTAATAGTTCTTATAACCTGCCAGTGTAATGCGATAAGAGAGGTCTATGTCTTCTCCGTACATGAAGAAAGTTTCATCCAGCAAGCCGACCTTGTCAAGCACGGATCTGCGTATAAGCATGAACGCGCCTGCCAGTACATCCACTTCGTTGGTTTTGTTCTTATCCAGGTATCCCAGATGATATTTGCCGAAGGTTTTTGATCTCGAAAAAAGTGCCGCCAGTCCGAACACCTTGTAAAAAGCCACGGATGGAGTAGGGAGCCCGCGTTTTGATTCGGGCAAAAAATTGCCTTTGCCATCGAGCATCATTACGCCAAGCCCACCGCTCTCCTTGTGCTCATCCATGAACCTGAGCGTCTTCTCAAACGTATCTTCCTGAACAACGGTATCAGGATTCAGGAGCAGAATGTATTCGCCTTTTGATTCCTTTATTGCCTGATTATTGGCTGCAGAGAAGCCTACATTTTTTTCATTGGCGATCAACCTGATCTGAGGAAACTTCTTTTGAACCATGGACACCGAACCATCTACGGAACTGTTGTCAACCACAATTACTTCGCTTTCCATGCCGGAACAGGCCTTAAATACAGAATGAAGACATTGCTCGAGAAAATGCTCAACATTGTAATTGACTATGATGATTGAAAGTTTCAATTGGATAACCCCGAAGGGGTGGGATTATTATAGATAAATAGAATTGATAAAATTAAAACCCTGAAAGGGTGAAATAATGTCATCCCTTCGGGATTTTTTTTCGTCTTCAACATGCTTTTGTTATAATCATTTGACCTTCGGTCGCTCCCGATAGCTATCGGGACTACGGTTGTCTTCGGGATTCATTTTATAGGAAGAACCTTTTCGTATGGAATCCTATTCGTAATTGATCTTCCGAGCGTAATCTCATCTGCGTATTCAAGTTCATCACCGATAGAAATACCTCTTGCGATGGTCGTTACCATTATGTTAAAGTCTTTTAAACGCTTGTATAAATAAAAATTGGTGGTATCTCCTTCCATGGTGGTGCTCAACGCCATGATTACCTCTTTTATTTCACCGCCAGACATTCTTTTTACGAGGGATTCAATGTTCAGGTCAGCAGGGCCGATGCCGTCAAGTGGAGAGATAATTCCGCCAAGCACATGATAAATCCCGCGATATTGCTGCGTGCCTTCTATCGCCATCACATCACGTATGTCTTCTACTATGCAAAGGGAGCTTTTGTCGCGATTATGGTTGGCGCAGATGTTACAGATATCTTTATCTGAGAC
>SCSP01000276.1 GCA_004297845.1 Bacteroidota bacterium
CCCCTGGTGATATTGCCGAGGCTTATAGATCTGAAGGAAATCTTAAACCCGGTGATATTGTCTCCTATAAAAATATCAACGGAAAACCTACTTTGACTAAATCATCAAAGAAATACGAAAGTGAACTTTTTGGTATTGTGTCAACATTTCCTGTCGGGCAATTCGGAAAACCATTAGCTTACGATTCAATTTCTCCCCAAGATTTTCCAACAGCTATTGGTCTTACAGGTAAAGTCCCAGCTTTGGTAAGCACTGAGAACGGAAATATAGAAGTTGGAGATCCATTAACATCCTCATCAATTGCCGGAGTTGCAATGAAATCTACTCTTCCGGGAAAAATAATCGGTTATGCATTAGAACCCTATGATGGAAGTTATAAAGTGTCTAACGAAGTTCGTTTTCAAGAAGAAGAAAGAAGAAAAGCAATTATGAAATTTAATAATGATCCGCAAGATCCCCAGCAGAATGGTGTAGGAAAAATTCTGGTTTATACAAATACTACTTATCATGACCCAACAATTAATTTTAATGAAGAAGGAATATTAGTCGACCGTGCAACCGGAAAAGCCATTTACAATGAAATTAGCCTAAAGTCACGTCTTGTTTCACCTGTTGTTGAAACTAATAATATAATCGCTCAAAACAAGGTTACCTCCCCGATTGTTGAAACAGACCAGTTGATTGCTAAAAATATAAAAAGCGAAGATGCAACGGTATCGGGAACCTTATATGCTGATAAAATTGTTTCAAACGAGATAGTTACAAACAAAGTAACCCTTGTTGAGAGGATACAGGAAATTGTTAAAAAGACTGTTGTTGAAGACCAAACACAAGAACTATACGCAACAACTACTCCATCCGCGTCAGATTCAGCTTCCCTTTCTTATGATGAACTGATGACGCTTATTAATGAATCAAAGAAAGAAGATACAACTAATATCGACAGCCAAAGTTTTGCCGGCGACGTCTATGTTTTTGGTAAAACCAACTTAGCAGATGCTTTTGTAACCGGAACAATCACCCAGGGGGTGACTCTTCAAATAACGAATGGTAACTCTATTAACGTTCTCAACGGAACACTATATTTACAATCATTAGGCGGAGGAATAGATATAGCAGATGGTTCACTTACAATAGACAGCCTGGGCAACTCCAGATTTACTGGCAACGTGAATATTTTAGGAGAATTAACTGTTAACACGATCTCAACTCAGGAACCGGAAAGCAGCCCTTCCGGAAATTTAGCTTCAGGCTTTGGTAAGCTTCTTATTAAAGGCGACGTTTACACTGAGGGCAGCTTGGCTGCCCGAAGTGCTTCAATTTCTGGTCAATTAATTGCTGACTCATTAAAGCTTTCGTCAGACTATTCAGCAACGGATTCGGGCCTCATTATTGCTTCAGCCCAAACGGCAACTTCCTCCGGAATTTATGCCCCGGGAATAAAAACTAATGGAACAACAGGTGTTGGTGTTATACCTAGCGGAGAAACCGAAGTAGTCATTTTCAATAATAATGTATCAAATAGTAAATTAATATATCTTACTCCAACATCGGAAACGGGAAATAAAGTTTTATACGTCAAAAGCAAGAAGGAAAAAACAGATTTAGAAGACGGATTTTTTACAGTCGCAATAGATACGCTTTTTACAACTGATATCAGTTTTAACTGGTGGATTATCAATTAATAAAATTTACCATTGCATTTATAAATGCAAAGCATTATAAAGGAGAGATTATGGGAATAACCCAAATATTAGTTTCTGTATTAATTTTTCTTACCCCCTTATTCTTTACCAGTCTGACAGTTGATTATTATTCAACCAATAAGCT
>SCSP01000277.1 GCA_004297845.1 Bacteroidota bacterium
ACAGAGGTAGAAGATGCAATGGGTTCAAGAACCAGATCCACAACCTGCAGACCTGCTTTCTCTACACACTTTTTAATATTTTTTGCAGCGGCCATTTGTCCGGTGATGATATGAAAGTTAGCTTCCAGACGTACTCCTTCATGGCCGATCGGATTTTTTATTCCCGTTTCGCTGTCGATGGTATATTCCTGTGGAAGCACATGAATGATCTCCTCACCGGGCAGCATCACGAGCTTATACATGCTTTCGATAAGCGTGTCCACATCCTTCTGGGCAATGGGATCCTCAATGCTTTCGCGGATCTTTGAACCGCTGTGCTTCAAACTCTTAATATGTTGACCCGCAATGCCTACATGAACCAATTTAATCTCTACATTGGATTTCTTTTCCGCTTCTTCCACCGCTGCGCGTATCGCCTGAACAGTTTGTTCGATGTTTGAAACTACACCGCGTCTTACACCCAACGAGGGCGCTCTGCCCACTCCCAGTATTTCGATCTTGCCAAATTCATTCCGCTTGCCAACTAATACGGCAATTTTGGTTGTACCTATGTCTAACCCTACAATGATATCCGGGTTTTCGTTTAATGGGCTTGAAGCTGCTGGCTTTAACATGATTAATTAGTTGAGTATTGTTAATTATAATTTCAGCGATTTGAATTTATCATTTCTTGTATGCAGATTTCATAACAGCTTTTGAGCACACCACCTGATTATTAAATTTCAAATTCAACGTATCGTAATTGTCCCATCCTGTATAGTTCAATCCTTCTTTATAAAAGGTCTTCAGTTTCCAGAATTTTTCTGCTATTTCATCCGAACCCCCGAAGAGTATCGTGTGATTCCCCACTTTAGGAACCAACTCTATCTCTCCGAGCATATTCACATATAGCTGTTCCACATGGGCAGACCAAAACTCATCCGCCAAGATAAACTTTGCCATCATGTATAAATCATCGAGCATGGTACGAGTTTTCAGCGTATCGTTGTTAATTAGTTCGCTGACAGGTATCTTGTTCCATTCCTCATATTTCTCTTTTATGTTTCCGGAAGCAATGAGCGCTCTCGGAGTAAAATCGGGGGACCAACGCATGAGCCTTCCCCGGGAATCCATGTAATAATTCTCCCCGTTCACATTGATGATCCGGAGGATGGGCTGGCGCTGCTCGATCTCAATATCCACTACCCCATTGATACTCAGATACACCTCCGCGCGCGCCACCCAGGGGTTTGCATACATGAGGTGCTCGAGGTAGTTCACATCTATGTTTTTCAGCGAGGTATTTTCTACCTGCCCGAATCGCTGCGCTATGAGCTCACGTATAGCGCCCTCATTTACAAAATAATTTTCCTGCAGGGGATCGCGAAGTATGCTGATGTTCACCTGGCTGCACAGCAGGTCGTCCTCTTGCTTCTGCACAAAAGCAAAAACGGTGGACAGTCCAGCGGCCAGAAGTATCCAGAAGCTTATTCTAAGTATTTTAAGAAACAGTTCCATTTTTTAATTTTTATTTACTCTTAACATTAATTCATTCTTTATTGGTTCTATCAATGAATCTATATCTCCCGCACCAAGCGTAATCAGCACGTCCACTTCCCTATCCTTAATTTCCTTTACCAATTCATTTTTTGAAACAAGTTTTTTATTTTTTGTCCTCACTTTATCCAAAAGCATTTCAGAGGTTACGCCTTCGATCGGCTTTTCGCGGGCCGGGTAAATGTCAAGCAGGATTAATTCGTCCAGTAATTCGAGGCTGCGGGCAAATTCATTGGCAAAATCCCTTGTTCGCGAGAAAAGATGCGGCTGAAAGATGCCGGTAATCTTTTTAGAAGGGTAGATTTCTTTCAGGGCCGAGATACATGCCCGCAATTCTTCCGGATGATGGGCATAATCATCTATGTAGACCAGTTTATCCAGCTTTATGTGATACTCAAATCTTCTTTTCACACCTTTAAATGTAGAAAGCGCATTTTTAATATTTCCGGAAAAAACATTCATCTGCTGCGCTACAGCCACTGCGGCAACTGCATTCTCTACATTATGTTTCCCCGGAACGCTCATCTGCATTCCACGCAGGGCCTGGTCGGGCGTAACAACATCGAAAAGATATTCGCCTTTTTTAATGGCAATCTTCCGCGCGTAATAATCCGATGACTGATGAAGAGAATATGACAGCAGTTTTTTTCCGCTTTTTTCAAGAACCAGCACCTTGTCGACTCCCTCTTTTATTATAAGCACACCGCCCTCTTTTACCTGATTTGCAAATTGGCTGTAAGATGCTTCCATTTGCTTCTGGTTCCCGTAAATATCCAGGTGATCCGGATCTACAGACGTAATCACTGCAATATCGGGATGAAGTGTCAGGAAAGAACGATCGTATTCGTCTGCCTCGACAACAGTAATCGGTTTTATTTTTGATTTCTTTTTCTGATTTTTTAATTTTTCACTCAACAAAAGATTAGTGCCATAATTCTGAGTGATGCCTCCCAGAAAAGCGGTACAATCCACTTCAGAGGACTTTAAAATATGTGCGATCAGTGAGGACGTGCTTGTTTTACCATGGGTTCCGGCAACAGCAATCGTAAAAGTCTGTTCGGTAATCATTCCCAAAACTTCGGATCGCTTCTTTATTACGTAATTGTTCTTCTGAAAATATTTTAACTCGGAGTGATCCATGGGAATTGCCGGAG